>CASEQH010000001.1 GCA_949290085.1 uncultured Bacillota bacterium
AGCAATAGTTAAAAATCTTTTTTTCATTTTCTTCTCCTTTTAGACTTTTATCTACTTGCATTCTACAACAAAGAGAAATCGCTTTCAATTCTTTTAATTATTTTTTTTCTAGCTAAAAGTCACATAATTATAAAAAAGCCCTAAGTATTAGGCTTTTTTATGTCTTTTAACTCTTTTTGATTTTTTTGAAGATTAAGACTATAATTTGGTACCTCTTTCAAGATATGCAAGTATATCTTGTGGCTTATTGACAATCACATCGGCGTGAACACTTTCTAAAACTTCTACACTTCTAAAACCCCAGCTGACACCAATGGTTTTTAAATTAGCATTTTTGCCTGTCTTAATATCTGTCTCGCTATCGCCGATATATATTACTTCATCTTTAGCTAGCTGCATCTTGTCGATGATTTCTAGTGCTGAAGTTGGGTCTGGTTTATTCGGAATATTGTTGCGTGAGCCAATGACATCTACAAAGTCCACTCCTTTGAAACAATGCTCAATAAGTTTCTTTGTATAATCATCTTGTTTATTGGAATTGACCGCAATTTTAATGCCGCGTCTGTTTAATTCTTTAAGTAAGTCATAGATGCCCTCATAAGGATGAGTAGTATCCATATATAGTTTGTCATAGTAGTAAGTAAATTTTAAGAGCCCCTCTTCATATTGATCTTCTTTTAACCCTTCAGGCATAGCCCTTTTAATGAGATTCATAAAACCATGACCAACCATCAATTTGTATTCGTCTTTAGTATAGGTAGGATATCCATAATCCTCTAAAACAGCGTTGACACTATTACCAATATCTTCAATTGTATCGATTAAGGTGCCATCTAAATCAAATATAATTCCCTTAATATCCGTCATAATAATCACCACTTTTTTCCTAAATAAAGATGCTTATTCAGCATCTTTAGCTTCTCTTCTGATATCAGTGAGCTTTTCATTGAGTTCTGTTTCAATCTTGCGCAATTCAATCTGAGCTTGAGCTCTCTTTTCTCTGCCCTCTTCTTGAATACGTTTAACTTCATCTAGGGTCTCGATTAATTTCTTATTAGTCTCTGTAAGTGTCTCAACATCTACAATGCCACGCTCTGATTCCTTAGCTGTATCAATAGTTGCCATCTTTAATGTCTCGGCATTATGCTTAAGCATTTTGTTAGTCATTTCATTAACTTCATTTTGTGCCTTGATAGCTTCTTTAGAATGAGAAATGCCCATGGCTATAAGCATCTGTGACTTCCACAAAGGAATAGTATTAACCAGAGTAGATTGAATCTTCTCTGTCATCATCGTGTCATTGTTTTGCACAAGACGAATCTGTGGAGCCATCTGTATAGATACAACTCTTGTAAGCTCTAAGTCGTGCAATTTTTTCTCAAAGCGATTGATGGCATTAGATAAATCATTAGCGGCTTGCGCATCTTGAGGAAGGCCACTCTCTTCTGCCTTTTTCAAAGCAGCTGGTAGTTCATTATTTTTGATTTCTTCTAAGCGCTTTTGACCAGCTAAGATATACATTGTAAGTTCTTTATAGTTGACTAAGTTTTTCTCATATAGTTGATCTAGTAAGGCAATATCTTTTAATAAAGTTATTTGATGTTCTTCTAAAGCCTTAGCTATCTTATCAACATTCTTAGCTGCGCTATCATAACGAGTTTTAAGATTAACTACTTTATTTGTTTGCTTTTTGAAAAAGCCAAAAATTCCATCATCTTTTTCTTCAATTTCAAAGCCCTTTAACTCACCAACGAGTTCAGACATCATGTCTCCGACATCACCTAAGTCCTTGGTCTTAACATTCTTTAAGGCATTCTCTGAAAAGTCAGCAACCTTATTTTGGGCTGTTGCTCCATATTGAATAATAGTTGATGTATCCATGACATCAATCTGTTTAGCGAAGTCATCAACCATCTGACGTTCTTCATCACTGAGGCTGCTATCATCAAATTTTACATCGACTATCTCATTATTTTCAGTCTTTTCTTCTACCTCAGGTTCAGCTTCTTCGGCCTTTAGAGTTAGAGTTATTTTTTCACTATTTTCTGCCATATACTTTTACCATCCTTATCTTTAATGATATAATAAAAACCCTTATTAATAAAGGTAATTATCAGAAAGAGGATCGATAAAATGTCCAATAAACAATATCCTATTCACGATTCAAGCTTTAAGCTCAAAGCTAACTATATTGCCATGATAGCCTATCTCATTCCTCTGGCATATCTCTTATTATCGAGTATTATAAATATTCCAAGTATCATCGGCTATATCATGGTATTTTCACCATTTATCATCTATTTCTTCGAAAGAAAAAGCGAATTTGTTCGCTTTCATGCTGTCACATCAATTATCTTAAATGTAATACTACCCATCATCTTTGAATTATTAGTCATCATCATAACTCTATTAGGACTACATCATATTCAGATGATAGGTATAGTATTAAGTTTTATCTATCTATTATTAGTCTTAGGTATTGTCGCTTTATCGATTTACAATCTCATCAAAGCTAATTTCTTCTATATCACTGGCGTACCTATTATATCTAAGATGGCTTATTATTTCGCCAAAGAATCAAATTCCAACTAGCGCATAATCATATCGCGCTTTTTTAAACTTCTTTTAAACCAAGAACCTTGTAAGAAGTAGATGATGAAGATGATACTGGTGATAACCCATGAGACAGGATAACAGAATAGAGCTTCTAGGACAGTTTGAGAATTATGTACCATTAAGTAGACAACTCTAATACCACAAATACCAACTCCAGTAATAATCATTGGGAGCATAGAATCGCCACAAGCCCTAATGCCTGATGATAAGATTTCCACAAAGATGAAAGTTACCCAAGTAGGACATAAGAACTTCATTATTTCAACACCGATCTCAATGACACTTGGCTCTTGCGTAAATAACATGATGAAGTATTCGCCAAAGAAGTATAGGATAAAGCTTAAAGCTATGGCCGTAATGCCTTCCATAATAATACCGGCCCTGATGCCTTTTTTAACTCTATCTATATTATTAGCGCCAAAGTTTTGACCGACAAAGGTCATAATGGCTACACCATAAGCACCTGAGATGAGCCAGAATAAGGCATCAATCTTACCAAAGGCAGTAAAGGCTGCTAGAGTATCGGTACCAAAACCATTGACCGTGGCCTGAATAAAGATATTAGATACGCTATACAGGCATGATTGTATACCTGTAGGTAAACCGATGATGATAATTCTAGATAAGATATCTCTATCACAACTTGTCTCTTTAAGAACATAATGATAACTATCTTCAGTTCTTTTTAGAACATAAAGTGTCAATATGCAAGATACAACTTGCGAAGCCACCGTGGCAACAGCTGCCCCAAAGACATCCATATGAAAGACAGCGACCAGCAAGACATCTAATACAATATTAGTCATACATGAAGCGATTAAGAAGTATAGCGGTCTTTTAGAATCACCTATCGCTCTTAAGACACCAGCTCCCATATTGTATATCATCGAAGGGATTAAACCGACAAAGTAAACTTGCATATAGACCAAAGAATAGTTATAGACATCAGCAGGCACATTCATCATACTTAATAGTTGTGGCGCAAAGATGATGCCCACAAACATCATGATAGTTCCAAGGACTATGGCAATAAACATACCTGATTGAACACTCTTGCGGACACCATCTTCGTCATGATTTCCATAATATTGAGCAATGACGACTGTCGCGCCTGATGATAAGCCAGTGATAAAACCTACTAGGAGATTGATGAGTTGCCCAGTTGAACCACCTACGGCTCCTAAAGCTTGTTTGCCGACAAAGTTACCAACGACAACCGCATCAACCGTATTGTAGAGCTGTTGAAAGAAAGATCCAAACATGATGGGGAAAAAGAAATAGAGTATAGTCTTATATATTGAACCATTTAATATATCGATGCTTTTATTTTTCATAAGATATATTCTACTACTTTTATTCCCATTTATTTATACAAATTAATGTATAATTTTTATTAAAGGGGTATATGTATGACTTATGATTATGAAAAAGAATTAAAAGATGCTATAAAAGCTGGCGAAAAAGCTCTAGATTCTCTAGATCTTGCCCACAAAGAAATATCTAGTGCCTCTACTTTAGGCTTTATTGATATGCTTGGTGGGGGAATGATGATTTCGATGTTCAAAAGACATAAAATGAATAATACACAAAGCTATATTGACCGTGCGCGTCTTGATTTAATAGAGTTTGAAAATGAACTAAACGATATTGAAGAGAAATTACCTAATATTGACATCAGCAATCTCATGAGTATGGGTGATATCTTCTTCGATAATTTCATCTTTGATTTCATGGTTCAAGATGAGATACAAAAGATTAAGACCGCCCTAGAAAAAGCTATCTATGAAGTAGAAAATGTCCTTGACTCCCTTAGGGATGAACTAGATGACCTCTATTAGGCATTTTAAAAGCTATCACATGGATAGCTTTTTAAGTTGTTTGATTACTTTCTTTTACGACACATATAGATGTCTAATTTCTCTTTGATACTGTCTGGTATTTCTCTTTTTACTGGGAAGACTTTTGAATTTGCCATCTTTTCTGCAAAAGTGATAATAAAGGCAATATCTTCTTTAAAGTGTTCAAGACTTAGTGATGCACTAGTATCATGACGATTGTGTATTGGTGTCACAAAAGTGTTGCGGGCAAAGGACATCGCAGGTACACCACTATCAGCAAATGGCGTTGAATCACTTGAGTAGACATCATGATATAGATTTAAAGAGACGCCTTCTTCACAAGCTAGATAACGCAAATATGAAACTAAATCAGCTTCAGCACTTACACAGGCATCAAAGTGGCCCATAGTTGAACCTATCATATCTAAATTGATACATAAAGCGATATCCTTTAATTCATCTTTATGTCTTTCCACGTAATCTTTAGAACCTAAAAGTCCTCTTTCTTCACTGCCACAGAAGATGAAACGAATATTGTGATGAGGCTTGTGCTCAGCAAAATATTCAGCTATTTTAATTAGACCGATAGTGCCTGTCGCATTGTCATAAGCACCCTTAGATAGCCATACTGAATCATAGTGAGCCGTAAAGACAATAGTCTTATCGCTATCACCTTCAATATCACAAATGACATTGCCGCTTTCTGCTTCAACATCCTTACTGTCGATATTGACACATACTTCCTTAACTCCATTTTGTATCAAGCGATATGCATCCTTGACATGAATTTGCATAACTGGCATTAGACCCACTTCTTTTTCCATAGCTCTAATTTCTCTTTGGTCAATATCCCTATTATCATCATAGAGGTCACCATTGTAGACGATGACAGCTAATGCCTTATGTTCAAATAAGTCTTTATAATTCCAATAGCCAAGTCTATCAGCCAAGACAATCTTATCTTTGACTTCACTTAGAGATACTTCATCATTGTGACTAAAGTAATATAATGGCGCCTTTAAATCTTTAACACTAGGACTACCAAATAATACTCTTGATGCAATCTCTTCGCCATCGGCAAGTAAGCTATGAGATGAGATGATAGAAGCCCCAACATTAAAAGCTTCATGATGCGCTTTTAAACCTAATTCAGCTAGTCGATCAATAATCCAAAGGGCTGTCTTATACTCTTGCCTAGTGCCACCAAAACGCACATATTCAATCTCTTTTAGTAATTCTAATTCATTTTTCATCGTAGAAATCCTCCACACAATCTAATATTTCTAATATTCTATTCAAGTCATCGACATCGCGATAGTGAATATTTAAGTTATGACTGGTGATATCAACACTAGTAGACAACTTCTCTTCTAAGCGATGACGAACATCTTCAAAATATGGGTCCTTATCTTTTTTCTTTACTGGCTTATCTTTTTTCGCCTTGGCTAGCTTTTCAATTTCTCTAACTGTCAATCCTTCTTTAACTGCCCTTTTAGCCAGTTCTACTTGGCTATTTTCATCTTCGATATTGATTAAAGCTCGCGCATGGCCATAGGATAAAGACTTGTTGTTCAATAATTCTTGTACCTCATCACTAAGTTTTAAAAGACGCAGAGTATTAGTGATATAACTGCGTGACTTAGCTACTCTTTTAGCTAATTCCTCTTGGGTATAATGCAAGTTTTCAATAAGTTTCTCATAAGCCTTTGCCTCTTCAATGATGGATAAGTCTTCTCTTTGAATATTTTCTAAGAGCGATATCTCCATCATTTCCTGGTCATTAAAATCTAGGATGATGGCTGGTATCGTCTCAAGGCCTGCCATCTTACTAGCTCTGAGTCTTCTTTCACCAGCTATTAATTCATAACCACTGATGGCTTTTCTAACTAAGATAGGTTGAAATACGCCATGTTCCTTAATCGATTCAGCTAATTCTTTTAAAGCTTCTTCGTCGAATACTTTGCGAGGCTGATATGGATTAGGGCGAATACTGTTCAAATCTAGGGAACTCTTTTGTCCTTTGATATCACTTTCGTTATTGGCTATATCTTCTAATACGGCATCGATATCATCACCAAATATGGCACTCAATCCCTTGCCTAAACGTTTCTCTTTTGCCATCACTAAGCCTCCTTATTATTATTAATAACTTCTTTAGTCAGTGCCACATAAGCTTTGGCACCATCAGAATTGATATCATAATCAAAGATTGATTTACCTTGTGAAGGAGCTTCAGAGAGTTTGATATTTCTTGGGATATATGTTCGATAAGTTTTTTCTTTAAAGTGATGATGTACTTCTTGTGATACCTCTTCACTCAAGTTAGTGCGGCGGTCAAACATCGTCAATAAGACACCTTCAATCCTGAGACTAGGATTAAATAGTTTTTGTACTAAACGGATAGTCTGTAGCAATTGAGTTACACCTTCTAGAGCATAATATTCACATTGAACAGGAATCATCACAGAATCAGCAGCCGTAAGGGCATTGGTATTTAATAAACCTAAAGATGGCGGACAATCGATGATGATAAAATCATAATTATCCTTTATCGCCTTGAGTTTATCTTTTAAAAGTGATTCGCGCTTATCTGCTATCTTCATCATTTCTAAGTCAGCTCCCGCCAGATTGATATTGGCAGGCAATATATCAAGCGGTGGCTTTTTTAAGGTCTTAACACAATCAGCTAATTCATATTGACCTAAAAGTCCATCATAAACAGTCAAATCATTTAAGAATACAGAATGTCCTATACCCTGTGTCGCATTACCCTGTGGGTCAAAATCTATCAATAAAACTTTCTTATTTAAGTAGGCTAGACCAGCTGCCAGATTAATACTGGTAGTCGTCTTACCAACGCCACCTTTCTGATTGGCTATCGCTATTACTTTTCCCATTTTCTACCCCCTACTTCCTAAATCTGATGATGACTTTTACTTCATCATCGCTCTCTCTTGTCGACATATCACAATCAAGACCACTCTTCTTACATAAATTATAGGCCTCATTTATCGTATTGAGACCAATTTTAATATTGTTGGAGACACCACGATTGCCTCTAACATTTAATGCCTTGATATATTCTTCAGTCTTTTTGACATTATATTTTCTTTCAATTATTGTCTTAAACACTTCTTCAAGCTTATCGCTTTCTACTTTTAGTAGAGCTCTACCATGTCTTTCAGTAATCACATTGTCATTGATGGCTTCCTTAATATAATCAGGTAGACGCAAGAGTCTAAGCTTATTAGCCACTGTCGACTGTTTTAAGCCAAGACGTCTAGCTAGTGCATCCTGAGAGATATTTTCGTCAATCAATATCTTGTACATCGCCATAGCCTCATCGATGACACTCTTATTATTTCTTTGCATATTCTGCAAAAGAGTAGTATTTATCTCCTCATTTTCTTCATCATCCAAGATGATGGCTTCAACTTCTTCATCACCGATCAAGATATGAGCTTTAAGAATATTTTCATTAGTCAAGACATCAAAGCGCCCATCATTTTCTTTTAAAACGATAGGCAATAAGTCGATATGACTATTTATAGCTTCAGCCAAGCTCTCTATCTTTTCATCGTCTTTATCTTTATCTTTTAATTCGCAATTAATTAAATCTATCTTTATCTTATCTCTTCTTTTCATAACGGCTTCCTTTTAATCATACTGTAATTCCTAGGAAATTTAAGAGGACTAGCTTTATCCTTGCGTAAATAGCCAATGACTCTAATAGAACCATCGCTCAATTTCTCTTCTAAGACACCTTCTATCTTAAAACCCATCTTCGCTATGGCATTTGAAGCTTCGCTTATCTCTTTTTGTCCACTCAAAGCTCTAAGGGCCACAAAATAACCATTAACTTTAACCATGGCGCCACATATCTCAATAAGAGCACTTAAATTAGTTACTGCCCTAGCTGTCACAAAGTCATATTCTTCACGATGCAAAAGGGAATAATCTTCCCCTCTATCATTGATAACCTCAATATCTTTTAAACCAAGCTTTGCTATGAGCTCATTTAAAAAGACACAGCGCTTCTTCAAAGGTTCGATTAAGATAACTCTTAAATCAGGAAAAGCTATCTTGAGAACAACGCCAGGAAAACCTGCCCCTGTTCCCACATCGACTAAGCTTCCCTCCATCTTAGAATGAAAAGCTAAGAGTAGAGAGTCATAGAAGTGCTTTTCATATATCTCTTCTGTCTCAGTAATAGCTGTCAAATTTATTTTTTCATTATATTCTTTTAGAAAGGCAGCATATTCTCTAAATTGCTCAATCTGTCTTTGCTCAAGCCTAATGCCATGATTATTTAATTCTTCTATAAATTCATTTTCACGCATGACCTTATTATATCAAAAAGGATGTCTTTAAATTAGATAGATTGATGAGTTTTACTATGATGAGTCTAATATGTTATTCCTTAAATAAAAAAATCCTTTCATATATTAGATTGCTTAGATCATATGTTGATTTAAAGAATAATCTCATCAGACAAGGAAGATGTACTGATGCAGTTGATGACATCCTCATCAAATTTCTTATTTCTATCAAAAATGCAAAAGATTTCATTTTATTTTCGATTATTGTATGTTAACGCTTCCTATAAATTTGTTAAAAATGCCCATGATAGACTATATTAAAGTACATATAAAAATATTTGTGTAATAATAGAATTAAGGAAAAGGAAAATATGAATAATAGTATATTTTGTTGGTGCAGATTTATCTTGCCTCTCTAAATTTAATTACTATTTCGCAATAAAAATTGCATATTTTAGTAACGATTAATTAATTGCTTTTTAGATATGGAGATTGAACAATGAAAAAGACATTTATATTATTAATTACTTTACTATTTCTAACTTCGTGTACCCAAACAACCCCACAACCAATAAGCACTGAGACTCCGCTTCCTACTGAAACATCCAAGTCTATTAATTTTAATGAAACTTTTGTGAATATGTATTGTTACGATGCCTTAGAAAATGATGATGTCTATTGTGGATACTTAAAAGGCGATAATAATATAGATAATTATGATATCTCATGGCTTAGTAAAAAGACGATGTTAGATGGAAGTGAAACTTATTATGAAGATTTAAATATGGAAGCAGTTCTTAATGATGATAAAGTTCTCTTTCCTGTAAATCGTAGGTTTTGTGAAACCATGAAAACCAAATCGGTAGAAATGTATGCAGGCTTATGGTGCCAATGTTATGAGCTTAATGATGAGGCCTTCTATATCGATATAAACGATGCCTTTAATGGCTTTAATGAAGATACACAACTCCGCTTCTCGACCGGTCCTAATTATACTGATACTCTTTCAGGAATTTCTTTTGGTGATACAAAAATCTATGAACTGCTACAAAGTGGAGAAAAGTTTAAACCATACCCTAGCGCTTATATGTATTTCCCAGCTAGCGTGCTCTACAATAAAGATAGTACAGCAATTGAAGATGCAATCGAAAAGTATCATCTTGTGGCTGATTTGTACGCAGAAGATGGCACTCCTTATTATTTACTAATCGAGTATGCAGAAACTGAAACTGGATATTTCGTTACAATCACGGTTGATGATTTTGAAGCACTTGATTTGCCAACTGAAATTACCGACTATACTTATGTGGTTGCTCATGGATATATCCTTAAATAGCAGATATCTTGAATCTCTTTCATTACAAAAACAGATAGCTTTCATCGGCTATCTGTTTTAATGTTTAAAAATTGATTATTTAAAGTAATTTACACCAGCTTCAAAGAGCTTTTGATCCATCTCACCATAGACATTCTTATAGCGATTTTCGCCAACTCTTTCACTGTGTCCCATCTTTCCTAAGATGCGTCCATCTTTTGATACTATACCTTCAATGGCCATCATTGAACCGTTAGGGTTATATGGTGATTCCATAGTAACTGCACCATCCATATCGACATATTGCGTGATTACTTGACCATTGTCGAATAATTCTTCAATTAGTTCATCAGGTGCTACAAAGCGTCCTTCACCATGTGAAATAGGAATAGTATGAATATCATTTACATTTACATTAGCTAACCAAGGTGATTTAACTGATGTAATTCTAGTCCTTACCATTTGGGATAAGTGACGATTTATTGTATTAAATGTCAGTGTCGCATCGTCTTTACTCATCTGTTTGATATGACCATCAGGTAATAGACCTAATTTTATGAGGGCTTGGAATCCATTACAGATACCTATCATCAATCCTTCTCTATTATCTAGTAAATCATTGATGGCTTCTTTAAGTTTTTCATTTCTTAAGAAAGTAGCGATGAATTTACCTGAACCTTCTGGTTCATCACCTGCACTAAAGCCGCCTGGAAGCATCACAATCTGTGCTGTACTTATCGCCTTAGCTAGTTCATCGATAGACTTAGCTATATCATCGTTGGTCTTGTTGCGTATGAGAACTAATTCAACCTTGGCACCAGCTTTTTCAAAGGCACGCTTAGAATCATATTCGCAGTTGGTTCCTGGGAAGACTGGAATGACAACCTTTACTTCATTATATACTTTAGAGGCATGAAGCTTTGGTCTTTGGTCACAGGTCTTATCATTAACTTTCATCTTATTTGACTTGATCTTGCTAGGATAGATTGATTCTAGAGGTTTCTCATAAAGGTGATATGCATCTTCTAGACTCATCTCACTGTCCTTATAAGAAATCACTTTATCTAATTGGCTATGACCTAAAGTAATAGATGGATAATCAGTATCTACATCTTCATCAACTTCGACGATGATAGAACCATAGTTCTTATAAGTTAAAGTACTGATATCTAAATCATCATTTAGTTTAATACCTATCATATTACCAAAAGCCATCTTATATAAAGCTTCTAAGATGCCACCAACTTTGACAGTATAGGCACTATAAATCTTCTTATCCTTATTTAATTTGATGATTTCATCATACATCTTTGTGAGTGATGTGAAATCTGGCAAGTGTCTATCATCAACTTCTGGAGAAAGAAGTAATAATTTATGATTAGCTTCTTTTAGTTCTGGTGTGATAATATCTTGAACTTCACCTTTAGTGATAGCGAAAGATACAAATGTAGGTGGCACATCAAGATTTTCAAATGAGCCAGACATTGAGTCTTTACCACCGATAGATGCTAATTTTAATTCGCTTTGTGCTCTATATGCACCTAATAAAGCCGCAAATGGTTTACCCCAACGCTTAGCATCGGTGAATAGTTTTTCAAAGAATTCTTGGAAAGAGAATCTGACTGTATAATAATCGCCTCCGGCCGCAACAATCTTACTCAATGATTCAACAACCGCATAGATGGCGCCATGATATGGTGACCACTTAGCTACTTTAGGATCATAGCCATACGCCATGATTGAACAAGTCGTCGTCTCTTTACCTAAAACTGGTAATAAGGCAGCCATTGCTTCAGTTTCGGTTCTAAAATATTTTCCACCATATGGCGATAAAATAGTCGCATTACCAATTGAGGAGTCAAAGCATTCTACTAAACCTTTTTGGCTACATACACTTAAGGAAGATAATATTTCTTCACTGACTTTCTTAAAGTCTTTTTCTTTACTTACTACAAATGGATCATGAGTAAAATCAGGGCCTGATAGGCTTATTGATTGATGTCTAGAAGCGCCATTTTCATTTAAGAAATCACGTTTGATATCAACGACCGTCTGTCCTAAGTAATGCATGCGCAAATGTCCATCATCAGTAACAGTCGCTACTTCTACTACTTCTAAGTTTTCATTATGACACTCGTTGATGATAAATTCTTTATCCTTAGGATCGATGACAATGGCCATACGCTCTTGTGATTCAGAGATAGCTAATTCAGTTCCATTTAAACCATCATATTTCTTTAAGATGGCATCTAGATTGATGTCCAAGCTATCGGCTAATTCACCAACGGCAACTGATACACCGCCAGCACCAAAGTCATTACAGCGAACTATCTTTTCAGATACTGCTCTATTTCTAAATAATCTTTGAATCTTGCGCTCTTCTACTGGATTACCCTTTTGAACTTCAGCACCCGCTGTACTTGTCGTCTTTTCGCTGTGAGTTTTGGATGAGCCTGTCGCACCACCAATACCATCACGACCAGTTCTACCACCAATTAAAAGTACCACATGACCATTTAAAGGTTGTAGACGTTTAACTTGTGCCTTAGGAGCAGCGGCTACTACAGCACCAAGCTCCATTCTTTTAGCGATATAACCTTCATCATATATCTCATGGACATAACCAGTAGTTAAACCAATTTGGTTACCATAAGATGAAAAGCCATGGGCTGCTTCTTTACATATCTTGCGTTGTGGTAGTTTGCCCTTTAAAGTCTCTTCAAAAGGAAGGCGAGGGTCACCTGCACCAGTAATGCGCATTGATTGGTAGACATAAGCACGACCTGATAATGGGTCTCTTATTGCGCCACCAAGACAAGTAGCGGCACCACCAAAAGGTTCAATCTCGGTTGGATGGTTGTGCGTCTCGTTCTTAAACATGAGTAGCCATTTTTCAGTTCCTTCTGATGTATTAACATCCACCTCAACTGAGCAGGCATTAATCTCATCGGATACTTCCATATCATCGAGATAGCCTTCTTTACGAAGCTCCTTCATGGAAATAGTTGCTAAATCCATCAAAGTGATAGGTCTATTGGTATTAATGCCATAAACTAATTTTCTAGAATTTAGATATTCTTCGATATCCTTCTTGTAAACATCTTTAAATTCATCATCTTCAATAGCAATATCATCGATGATAGTCGCGAATGTTGTATGACGACAATGGTCAGACCAATAAGTATCTAATACTCTTATCTCTGTCTCTGTCGGATTACGTTTTGCGTCATTTTTAAAATAGTCTTGGGTCAATTTCAAATCATCAAAGTTCATCGCTAATGACATCTTATCTAATAATTCATGTAGACCATCATCACTTAAATCAATAAATCCTTCAATGATAGGAACTTCTTTAATTTCTATCTTCTCTTCTTCTAAAGAGATATATTTTTCTAAACTAGCTAAGTGTTGGTCAACAGGATTAATCATATAATGTTCAATCCTCTTTATATCATCATCACTTAAATCACCAATAGGATCGATAATTCTTGCGAATTTAACTTTGATATCACCACTTTGTCCAAGTATTTCAAAACATTGCTTAGTTGCATCTGCTCTTTGGTCATATTGCCCTGGCAAATATTCAATCGCAAAAGCTTTGTCACCATATGGATATTCTTCTTCATAAACCTCATCGACCATAGGTTCACTCAAGATAGTAGGTATAGCCTTAGCTAAACTATCTTCGCTGACACCTTCAATATCGTAACGATTGATGACTTCGATATCTTCTAAGTTTTCTAGTTTTAGTTGTGTTTTGAGATTTTCTAACAGTTCATAAGCTTCAACTGCATATTCTTTCTGTTTCTTTACATAAATACGATACACTCTGCTCATAAGTTCTCCTAATGCAGGCCGATATCCCTGCGATAATACTTGCCCTCATAGTTAATCTTTTCTTGGGCTTCATATACCTTTTTACGACATTCTTCTAAGTCTTTGCCTAAGGTGCAGACATTTAATACTCTGCCTCCATTAGTAAGTAGCTTGCCATCAACTAGTTTGGTGCCAGCATGGAAGATGATAATATCATCATCAACATCTTCTAAGCCACTTATTTCTTTATTTTTTTCATAGGCATTTGGATAGCCTTTAGATGTTAGAACTAGACAGAAAGCTGTCTTATCATTCCACTTGATTTCAACATCTTTGAGTCGTTTTTCACTAACAGCCATCATGATATCCAATAAGTCACTATCTAAACGTAGGACGATAGATTGGGTCTCAGGGTCACCAAAGCGTACATTGAATTCTAAGACTTTAGCTTCCTTACCATCTATCATCAAGCCGATAAAGATGACTCCCCGATAGTCGATACCATCTTCTTTTAAACCATTTAAGAAAGGTTTCATTATAGTATCATTTAAGACCTCATCCATGCCTTCTAAGAATGGATTAGGGGAAACACTGCCCATACCACCTGTATTAGGGCCTTCATTGTTGTCATAGACTTGTTTATGGTCTTTGACACTAACCATAGGCACAATAGTTTCGCCATCGACAAAGCATAATAGAGAACATTCATATCCCTTTAAAAATTCTTCGATGACTACTGTGCTTCCAGCCTTATCTAAGATACCATCTAACATCATCTCTTTTAAGGTTTCTATAGCCATTTTTTCATCTTCGCAAATGACTACACCCTTACCAGCAGCTAAGCCATCAGCCTTAATAACTAGAGGATAAGTAAAATTCTTAATCTCTTCTAGCGCTTTATCATAATCATTTACTTCAACATATCTAGCGGTAGGTATATTATGTCTGACCATAAAATCTTTTGAAAAAGCCTTAGATCCTTCTAGATGGGCAGCTTTTTTCCTTGGTCCAAAGACCTTATGACCATGGTCTTCTAAGACATCAGCTAAACCTTTGCATAAAGGAACTTCTGGCCCAATGACGGTAAAATCAATTCCTTCACTTTCAACAAATGACAAGATGAAATCTAAGTCGTCAACCTTAGCGTCAACTAGTGTAGCAATCCTTTCCATGCCAGGATTTCCAGGTAGACAATATAGTCTATCTATCTTAGGATTTTTTGCTATACCATAAGCTAGAGCGTGTTCACGCCCACCACTACCAATTACTAATACTTTCATTCTTACTCCTAGTGGCGGAAGTGGCGATAACCACTAAATACCATTGGCATCTTATATTCATTACATAAGTCGATAGAATCTTGGTCTTTAATACTACCACCTGGTTGAATGATAGCACTAATGCCTGCATCATGAGCTACCTTAACACAATCATTGAATGGGAAGAAGGCGTCAGAAGCAAGGACAGCACCCTTAAAGTCTTTATCAGGATTGTTGTGGATAGCATTTTCTAAAGCCCAAACTCTTGATGTCTGTCCTCCACCGATAGCTAGAGTAACTCCATCCTTAACAATACATATAGCATTAGATTTTACATATTTAACAACCTTCATGCCAAAAGCCATATCATCGATTTGTTTCTGGCTTGGAACGGCTTCAGTCACTACTTTAAACTCGTCTATCATCTTAGTATTTAGCTCTTGAACTAATACTTTGCCCTCTAAGTATTTAATATCATATTTAGCTTCGCGAGCCTTATAATTCTTGAGTTTCAAGATGCGTAGATTTTTCTTCTTCTTTAAGATTTCTAGAGCTTCTTCATCAAAATCTGGTGCAGCCACTATCTCTAAGAATATCTCGTTCATCTTAGTAGCAGTATTGGCATCGATCTTATAATTAGTAGCTACAATACCGCCAAAGATAGATTGTGGGTCAGCATTATATGCCTTCATATATGAATCATAACCAGTCTCACCAATAGCTACTCCACAAGGTGTTGAATGTTTGATGGCAGCTGTGACAATCTGGTCATCAAATTCACGTACGACAGCGATGGCACCATATAAATCATTGACATTATTGAAAGATATTTCTTTACCATGTAACTGTTCATAATCTAACAATGAATGTTCAACATAGCTATCTTCATATTTATTAGCTTTCTGTTGAGAATTTTCGCCATAGCGTAAATGTTCAACCTTCTTAAAAGACATATTTAGGACATCAGGAAATTCCTCGTGGCATAAGTCAGCGAAGAAGCGAGAAATCATTGCATCATAAGCGCCTGTTGTTGTGAAGGCCTTATAAGCAAGATGCTTTCTAAATTCAAAATCATCGCTTCCTTCTTTAATCGCTTCTAAAACTTTAGTATAGTCACTAGGATCAGTAACAATGAGGACGTCTTTAAAATTCTTGGCAGCACTTCTAATCATCGAAGGTCCGCCAATATCGATATTCTCTATCATCTCATCTAGAGGTAGATGATTATGTAAAGCTTTTTCAAATTCATAAAGATTTACACAAACTAAATCAATAGGCTTGATATTCATCTTCTCTACTGTCTCTACATGTTTGGCATCATCACGTTTATATAATAAACCACCATGTACTAAAGGATGTAAAGTCTTAACGCGACCATCTAAGATTTCTGGAAATCCTGTAACCTCATCAATAGCTATAGCTTCAACGCCCTCACTATTTAATTTCTTTAAGGTTCCGCCTGTCGATACTATCTCAAATCCTAATTCTTTTAATCCTTTAGCGAATTCGACAATTCCACTTTTATCTGTAACCGATATTAAAGCTCTTCTCATTTGATAACCACCCTTCCATCTTCTATTTCTAATTTATTATCACAATATAATTCCACTGCTCTTGGCAATATCTCATGTTCAATATCTAAAACCATCTTCTGCATCATCTCAGGGCTTTGAGCGCCACTTACATCAATAGCTTTTTGGATGATGATAGGTCCACCATCAACCACTCCATTTACAAAATGAACGGTTGCCCCTGAAACTTTCACTCCTCTTTTAAAAGCTGCTTCATGGACTCTTAAGCCATAGTATCCTTTACCACAAAAGGAAGGTATGAGTGATGGATGAATATTAATTATTCTATTTTCGTACTCCTTAATAATATCTTCAGAGATGATTGATAGATATCCGGCCAAGACGATGAGATCTATTTTTTCTTCTTTTAATTTATTTAATATCTCGCTTTGGTCCTTGATACAAAGTGACTCAATATTTGCATCCTTCGCTCTATTTAAACCATAAGCAGATTCTTTGCTGGAAATGACTAGTGCAATCTCTCCATTAGTGAAATGGCGGTCGATTAAAGCTTGTAAGTTAGAACCACCACCAGATATAAATACGGCTATTTTTACCATTTTAAATCAACCACACCTGTATTTGTAACTTCACCGATGACATAAGCTGCTTCATCAATTTCTTTTAGTAAGTCTAAAGTCTTATCGACATCCTTTTTATCGACAGCTAGGATAAAACCAATACCCATATTAAAGACATTGTACATTTCTTTTTCGTCGATATTTCCTTTTTCCATGATGAGATCAAAGATTTTAGGTCTTGGGAATGATTTAACATTTATACTTACACCTTGTCCTTCTTTAAGCATACGTGGGACATTTTCAAAGAAGCCACCACCGGTGATATGAGCCATACCCTTAATATCTAGACCACTATTTAATAAATGCTTAATGGCTTTGACATAGATTTTAGTTGGGGTTAATAGTTCTTCACCTAAGGTCTTCTCAAAACCTTCATATTTAGTATGTAAATCCAATTTAGCATCCTTTAATAATACTTTACGGATAAGGGAATAACCATTAGAATGGCAACCACTAGAAGGTAAACCGATTAAAACATGGCCACTTTCAATACTTTGACCATTTAAGAGCTTATCTTTTTCAACTGCGCCGACACAAAAACCGGCGATATCATAATGATTTTTAGCATACATATCAGGCATCTCAGCAGTCTCACCACCAATTAAGGCACATTCAGCTAAGACACAACCATCAGCCACACCCTTAACTAGTTGTTCAATCTTAGTAGGATAGTTTTTACCGACAGCTAAATAGTCGAGGAAAAAGATAGGCATAGCCCCTTGCACTAAGACGTCATTGACACACATCGCCACAGCATCGATACCTATCGTATCATGTTTGTCATAATCAAAAGCTATCATGAGCTTAGTACCGACTCCATCAGTACCTGATACTAGCACTGGTTCTTTCATCTTCAACAAGCTCAGGTCGAACATGCCACCAAAAGCCCCGATAGAATCAACAGCCCCTAGTACTTTAGTTCTAGCGACATGGGACTTAATCAAGCGAACTGATTCATAACCAGCTTCTAAATCTACACCTGCTTCTCTATATTTATTACTCATACTTCCCTCTTATCTATACTTATTTATTATTTCTTCGTTAGCTTTTAGAGCCTTTGTTTCCATATCTTTGCGCTCATTTAATAATTTTTCTTTTATCTCAGGATATTTGATACCCAAGATTTCTAGAGCTAAGTAAGCTGCATTTTTACTGCCATTGATAGCGACAGTAGCTACCGGAATACCACTAGGCATTTGGACAATGGACATTAGGGCATCCATGCCATCTAATACTGAACCTGATAATGGTACACCGATGACAGGTAAAGTTGTCATTGAGGCGACAACTCCAGGTAGTGCTGCAGCCATACCAGCGGCTGTAATCACTACTTCTGTACCATCACTATTGATAGTGTCTAGATATTCGCTTAGTCCCTTGTGAGCTCGATGAGCTGATAGGCAACGCACATCGACTGTCACCTCATACTTTTTTAAAATTTCTATTGCTGGTTCAACCTTAGTTAAGTCACTAGTTGAACCCATTATAATCGCTACTTTCATATTCCTCTCCTAAAATAATCCGATTATTTCTCCATCATCCAAGATATCCATATTGTTAGCAGCTGGCACCTTAGGTAGGCCTGGCATACGCATGATGTCACCACAAATCGCTACCATAAAGCCTGAGCCTGCATTAGGGATGATATCATTTACTTCAATCTTAAAGCCATGAGGTCGACCTAACAGGCTTGGATTGTCACTTAATGAATATTGTGTCTTAGCGATGCATACTGGCAGGTTACCTAAACCCTGTTTAGTATATCTATCAATCTTAGTTAAGGCCTTCTTGGCAAAGACGACATCATCTGCTCCATAAATCTTTGTCGCAATAGTCTTAATTTTATCTTCTATTGACATATCTAAATCATAGATAGGATGATAATCACTCTTTTTACTATCCAGAATATTTAATAATTCATTGGCTAATTCAATACCACCATCAGCGCCTAAAGCCCAAACTTTAGATAGAGCTACTTTAACTCCCTTCTTCTCGCAGATTTCACGAAGTAAGTTTAATTCATTTTCGGTATCACTTGGAAAAGCATTAATAGCCACAACACTAGGTATGCCATATAAACTAATATTTTCAATATGTTTTTCTAGATTCTCTATGCCCTTTCTAAGTGCGTCTAAGTCTTCATGATTTAGATCTTTTTTATCTAGACCTCCATGCATCTTTAAGGCTCTAACCGTCGCTACAATTACGACAGCGTCAGGATGTAAACCAGCTTGACGACACTTGATATCTAAGAATTTTTCAGCACCTAGATCAGCACCAAATCCCGCTTCGGTAATAGTGATTTCCCCACATTTTAAGGCTAGTTTAGTAGCCATGACGGAGTTACAACCATGAGCGATATTAGCGAAAGGTCCTCCATGGACAAAGACCGGAGTATGAGTTAGTGTCTGTACTAAATTTGGCTTAATCGCATCTTTCAATAAGAGAGTTACAGCTCCTGTCGCCTTTAAGTCATCGACAGTTACAGCCTTACCATCGTGAGTGTAGGCAACTATCATTCTAGCGATGCGCTTTTTTAAATCCTCAAGTGATGTCGCTAAACACAAAACGCCCATCACTTCACTAGCTACCGAGATATCAAAACCATCTTCTCTTGGAACACCATTTGCCTTGCCGCCAAGACCAACGACAATATGGCGAAGAGCTCTATCATTTAGATCGACACATCTTTTCCAAACGATTTGACGCTCATCGATATCTAAAGGATTGCCCTGTTGTAAGGAATTATCTAGCATAGCTGAAATAAGATTGTTAGCGGTGGTAATCGCATGAATATCACCAGTGAAATGAAGATTGATATCTTCCATTGGCACAACTTGCGCATAGCCACCCCCGGCTGCACCACCCTTAACACCAAAACATGGTCCCAAAGAAGGTTCTCGCATTGCTACAACAGTCTTCTTACCTAGCTTATTTAAGCTTTGTGCTAGTCCTATCATCGTCGTTGTTTTTCCCTCACCAGCTGGTGTTGGATTGATTGCGGTTACTAAGACTAATTTCCCATCTTTTTCTTTACTCAATCTTTCAATAGTTGATAGAGATATCTTAGCTTTATACTTTCCATATAGTTCTAAGTCATCTTCACTTAAACCGATTTGAGCAGCGATGTCTACAATAGGATCCATACTTGCCTGTTGAGCGATTTGCACATCTGTTAACATTTTTCTTCTCCCTTTCTGAAATAAAAAAGAAGTCAATACCCCTAGGACAATGGCCCAGACGGTCGACTCCTTTAAAAATTATACTCCCATGTGGTAATCCACTATTCCGTCAGTTGTATAACACCTAAATGTTAACATATTTAGCTTATTTTTAAAACCGCTTAAGCTGATAAAACAGTGAAAAAATCGTCAGTTTATAGCTCTATTTTGCCTTCGATGTTTTGACCCTTAACATCTGCCACGTAGTAGCATAAACCAGCGATAGGTTGTACATATAGGTCAATAGCTTGGATATCCTTAACTAAGATACCCTGTGCCTTTAAATCATCTTTGACACGCTTATCGATACCTGTAATATCATAATTATTACCTTCAGCCTGTACATTAATATTAGTTTTCATTGTGATACCTCCATACAAATGTATTATAACCCATTATTTAATGCATAAAATAAAAGTTTTTCACTTAAAGCGCTTACTGATAAAAAATTAACGCATTAATAAAAAAGCCAGATGTATAACACCTGACTAGATTGAAAACATGAGGTCGACATAAGAAGGTAAAGGCCAAGAATGACGACTACATTCTTGTTCTAAACCATCAACTATCTGTCTTAACTCATTCATCTTTGTAAGCATGGAGTCTCTTGCCGACATGGCTTTAACTTCCATAGATTCATCACTACTATCAAAAGCCTTTATAGCTTCATCTAGTTCTAATATCTTATTTCTAAGTTTAGCTACTTCTAGATTGAACTTTTTAATATCGTCCAATAGATAGTCTTCTTTGACATCTAACTTATCTAGTTCGATAGCTAATTGTGACTTTTCTTTTAAGACATTTAATACTGCTGGATAAATTTCTTGTCTAGCCATCATGAGGGCAGTAGATGCCTCGACATGAATGGTCTTAGCATAATTCTCCAAGAAGACCTCATAGCGAGATAATATCTCTTGTTTAGAGTAGATGCCCATCTTTGTCAGCATTGAGACATTTTTATCATCGATCAGAGTCAAAATAGCATCATAGGCATTATTGTAGCCCTTTAATCCTCTTCTCGCCGCTTCTTCTTGCCACATTTTAGAATAACCATCACCATCAAAAATGATACGCTCATGTTCGTTATAGAAACTCATGATGACATTCATCGGTTTTTCGCCACATCTTATCCTTTCAGCCATAATCTTAGCTTCATAGGCAAAGATGGCATTGAGCATAGTATTAGTAGCTGCGATGGATTGCGATGAGCCTAACATTCTAAATTCAAACTTATTACCTGTAAAAGCTAGAGGTGAGGTACGATTTCGATCAGTGGCATCCTTAGAGAAGTCGCTAGTCGCATTGATGCCTGTATTAAATCTTTCCTTACTTGTCGCCTTGATGTCACCTTTATTAATATTTTCAAATAAATCAGTGATATCTTCACCTAGAAACATCGAGACAATGGCTGGCGGTGCTTCATTACCGCCTAGACGGAAATCATTTCCTAAAGTAGCGGTCGTAACGCGTAATAAGTCAGCAAATTCATCGACAGCCTTAACCATACAGGCAACGCTAGCTAAAAAGGCGATATTAGTCTCAGGATTATTGCCTGGGGAAAATAAATTAGTTCCTGTATCGGTAACTAAAGACCAATTGTTGTGCTTGCCAGAACCATTGACATAAGAATATGGCTTTTCATGCAAGAGACAACGAAGACCCATCTTCTTGGCGATGTCTTGCATGAGAGGCATGACTAATTGATTGTTGTCGCAGGTGATATTAGCATCTCTATAAATGCAGGCAATCTCGTGTTGAGAAGGGGCTGCTTCGTTATGTTTAGTCTTGGCAGGGATACCATACTTCCACAATTCTTCATCTAAATTCTTCATGAATTCAGCTACGCGCATCTTGATGCTGCCATAGTAGTGGTCATCTAATTCCTGCCCCTTAGGAGCTTTAGCCCCAAATAAAGTACGACCAGTCAGTTTTAAATCTAAACGTTTTTGATAATATTTTTCATCAACTAAGAAATATTCCTGTTCAACCCCTACATAAGGTTTAACGCTTTTAACATCCTTAAATCCTAATTCATGCAATAAATCAGTAACGCTGTCTGATAAAACTTCAATCGACCTTAAAAGAGGAGTCTTCTTATCTAGAGCTTCACCATTATAAGATACAAAGATAGTAGGGATGTATAAGGAACCATCCTTGATAAAGGCAGGCGATGTCGCATCCCAAGTGGTATAGCCACGAGCTTCAAAGGTCGCTCTTAGTCCACCGGTAGGGAATGATGAAGCATCTGATTCGCCCTTACGCAAAGCCTTGCCACTAAATTCAAAGAGCGGTTTTTCTTGGTCTAGTTCTAAGAAGGCGTTGTGTTTTTCAGCTGATAAATCAGTCATAGGTGTAAACCAATGGGTGAAATGAGTCGCTCCTTTTTCCATAGCCCATATCTTCATCGCATTGGCTATGACTGTCGCTGTCTCTTTAGTTAAAGGCTCATTTTCATCTAATGACTTATGAAAAG
>CASEQH010000002.1 GCA_949290085.1 uncultured Bacillota bacterium
TTAGGATATTCCTTTATAAAAGCATTTAAGCACTTAAAAGGATCTTCTTTAATATCTGAAAGATTGTAATCAGTAAAGTATGAAAATTCTTTTAAATGAGGAGTTAGGATAGTAGTATTATTTCTATTTAATAACAGTCTACAATATTTTAGATTATATAAAGCATCTGCATCGATGATGACTGGCTTAGCACTTTTTAAAACTACTTCTAAAAGTTTTTCGCTTACTTCATTTCTGCCCATGCCATTACCGATAGCGATGATATCAAACTTAGCTATTTCTTTTTCTAATAAGCTAATAGCTTCATCACTAAAATAACCATCGCTACTTGGGGCTAGAATATACATAGCTTCACTTATGCGCTTAGCTATTTCATCAATTTCCCTAGGAATAAAAAGCGTAATTGTACCTATGCCACTATGGATTGATGCCATGGCCGCTAAGCTTATAGCTCCTGTCATTTGAAGGCTACCACCGATAATTAAAGCCTTTTTATAAGTGCCTTTATTAGCTTCTTCATCCCTTGAAGGAAGGTAGTTAGAAGCTAAAGCCCTATCTATCAGTATAGCTTTATCATTAATCTCTTCTTTAATACTCAAAGGGAAATTAATATCAGCCAAAAGATATTGATGATATGCTTGTCTACTTGGATATTTAAATAGCGATAGTGGATATGAATCAATAAAGATAGTGAGATTATTATGAATATATTTTTCAGGCAATATATTAGAAGTAGCACTTATACCACTTGGTATATCTATACCTACGACATAGGCATTTAGATTATTAATATAATCGATGAGCTCATAATAATTACTTCTTATTTCTCCCTTTATACCATTACCAAACAAAGCATCAATGATTAAATCATCTTTATGAATATCTAATAGAGCTATTTCTTTTACAGCTAATTTTTCTAACATTTCATATTCTACTTGCCCATCTTTAGATAGATGCTTTGTAGCGATATGAATGGTGACATCATAATCTTTAATCTTTAATATTCTCGCCAGAGCCAAACCATCAGCTCCATTGTTGCCAGGCCCAATAATTATTACTATTCTTTGATTAAGTGATAATTTATCGTGGATATTATGAAAAATAGAAAGAGCGGCATTTTCAATGCTTACAAGTGAAGGTATATGAAAATCTTCATTCACTCTTCTATCAATGATGGCTTTAGTCTCACTATCAAATATATATTCTTTTCCCATAATTTAATGTTACTTCAAGAAGGGATAATTTGCGAATATTAAATTTCGTCTTTATTCTTTTACATATTCTGAATTATTATTAAGAGCTTATGTCATTTTAACAAGTTCATCTTCGTAATTATGGTATCATTTTCATCAATAATCTCTAATACTCCTAAAACGCTGACAACGTAGGTAGTTTTTGCCATGGTAAGGTGAAGGGCATAATTATATATTAAATATTCGTGCAAATATCATACAATATAGGCGCGAATAGAAAGGGACTAATAGTATGAATAGAAATAGCACAAATATCAGCATTCGTATGGATGCAGATTTAAAGGCACAAGCTGATTCTTTGTTTGCAGAACTCGGCATGAATTTATCCACGGCATTTAACATCTTTGTACGCTAATCGCTTCGTGAGGGCGGAATTCCATTTAAAGTGAAACTGGAACAGCCCAACAAAGAAACTATTGCTGCTATGTTGGAAGCAGAGAGGATTGCAAAAGATCCATCTGTAAAGGGCTATAATGATCTTGATGAGTTGTTTGCAGATTTGAAAAATGACTAAATACTATCAAATACACAGCTAGCTTTAAGAATAGCTACAAGCGAGCAATCAATCGAATTGTTGGAGCAGATTGTATCACTTTTAGCGATTGGTGAACCATTACCAGAGAAAAACCGTGATCATGATTTATCTGGCGAATGGGTTGGTCATCGGGAATGTTACATTCTTCCGGACTAGTTACTCATTTACCGTGTAGAGGATGATGTGTTGGTTCTGGCACTTAACGACACTGGTTCACATAGCGATTTATTTGACAACTAAACCATTTGCTGCCGTATGGGGAAACCTGTGCGGCATTTTTTGCAAAATGATGCCTTCAAATTTAAACATAATAATTTTATCTGCTTGTATATTTATGTTTTTTTGAGATAAAAGTGCATGTATAACTACATAATTTAAACTTTTGTGCTAATATACTTGGTATGTTACATATTTTAATGCATTCTTTAAATGATACTATACCTATGCTTCCATTTTTATTTATTACATATCTATTAATGGAACTCATAGAACATAAGAAACCCGATTTATTTAAGAATATCTTAAATAAATCTAAGGCCCTTGGACCTTTTATCGGTGCACTTTTAGGAGTGATACCGCAATGTGGTTTCTCTTTGATTGCCAGCGGCTTATATTTAAACCAGAATATTACCTTAGGTACACTTATAGCTGTCTTTTTATCGACCAGTGATGAAGCTTTACCTATGCTTATCTCTAGTCCGGAAAATGCCGAAATAATCTTGCCGCTAATCTTAATTAAAATTATCTGGGCAATGATTGTGGGATACCTTATCGACTATCTAGTAAGCAAGAAATTCTTAAAGAATTATCATAGTATTCATAATATTCATGATGAATGTGATGAAGAACATCATCATAGCATCATTTACTTAGCTTTTATTCATACTATCAAAGTATTTGCTATTATATTTGTCATCAATTTCCTTTTGACTTTCGTCATGGAAAGTTTTGGTGAAGATAATATTCGCATTCTCTTTGAAAACTTTAAAATTCTGCAATTACCTATTGCCACCCTTGTCGGACTTATACCAAATTGTGCAGCCAGTGTTTTATTGACTAGCTTATACATTGATAATTTCTTGAGTTTTGGCGCTCTAGTATCTGGGCTCATGAGTAGTGTAGGTCTTGGTTTATTATTCTTATTTCAGACTTACGACAATAGGCGAGATATTATTAGAATCCTATTGATATTAGTCATTGCTTCATTCAGTATTGGCTTTATGATTGATCTTGTTGGTTTTAATATATAAGCTCATTTTTGGATGGACATAATTTGATAGATATTTGATGTTTCATATAAATGTGCATATATTATTTATAATATATGCACATTTATATAATCATATACTTGAAAAATGTGCTTATATAAAATATGATATAAGTACAAAAGGATGGTGATTATATGAATAAAGTAGGAGAAATATTGAAATCTTATGCGGCGATAACACCAGAAATCGCTAAAGAATATGGAATATCAAAGTTCCAATTTTATAAATACCTAAGAGAAAATAATTACGATAGAGTTTCACAAGGGATATATGTCAAAGAAGACGAGTGGTTAGATGAACTAGATATTATCCATAAAAGATGTCCAAAGGCTGTATTTTCTCATGATGAGGCACTTTATTATCATAATCTTACAGATAGGACTCCTATAAAACATACACTAACCATTTATAGTGGCTATAACGCTCATAGAATCATAAAAGATTTTGATTGCAAAGTCTATACCATAAAGAAAGAGCTTTTAGAACTAGGCAAAATCATCGTGAAGGATAACTATGGCAACTATGTGCCCATGTATGATTTAGAAAGAACTATTTGTGATTTAGTTCGAAATCGTAATACCATGGATGTGCAGAGCTTTAATCAAGCACTAAAAACATATGTTATAAGAAAAGATAAAGATTTAAATTTACTTATGAAATATGCCAAGCTTTTTAGGGTGCAAAATATCATCAGGGGATACTTGGAGGTACTTTTATAATGAAATTATCACCAGAACAAATAAAAGGTAGAATTAAAAATCTAGCCAATAATATGAGTGCTGATCCAAGAATACTTATGACAGCTTATATGATGGAGCGTTTTTTAGAACGTTTAGCGAGTTCTAAATATAAGGATAACTTTGTCATTAAAGGTGGCATTTTAGTGACTTCTATGGTAGGTGTATCCCTCAGAAGCACCATGGATATTGATGCAAGCATTACTGGTTATAATCTATCTAAAAATGAAGTGCAGAGAGTTATCACCGATATTATGGCTATTGATATGAATGATGATGTCACTTTTGAAGTTAATGGCATCAGCGAAATTATGAGCACTATGGAATATCCAGGCATTAGAGTATCCATGATTGCTCATATGGGAAAACTGGTAACACCTATTAAAATAGATATTTCTACAGGTGACATAGTCACGCCAAGAGCTATAGAATATCAATACAAATTGCTTCTTGAAGATAGAACGATTAACTTGTTGTCATATAATTTGGAAACCATATTCGCCGAAAAGATGCAAACCATACTTTCAAGAGGAATCCTCAATACAAGAATGAGAGATTTCTATGATGTATATATGCTGCTATCACTATATAAGGAGAAGATTGTTTCTGATACTCTTGAAGAGGCCTTTGATTCAACTTGCAAGAAGAGAAACACGATTGTTTTAAAAGCACAAGGCGAAAACATTATTTATAACTTGGCAACTTCAGAAGAATTAAGAAACTTATGGAAGTCATATCAAAAGAAATATAGCTATGCTAGAGAAATTAGTTATGATGATGCAATCTTGGCAGTCAGAGAAATATTTAAGCATTGTCAGTCATCTTCAAATTGAATATCTAGGATGTTATTAAAAGATATCTTTTCTTTGACTATTTGAATAATTTTGGTATCAAAGTTTAATTTAGCTATGCGTCCTGTCTTTTTGAGATAGTCACCATTTTGATAGTAGATGATACTTACCATCATGCCGACTTTTAATTGCCTAGATTTTAGATTTAATTCCTGTAGGTCTTCCTCAGATAGAATTATCTTATCTACTTTGACTTTTTCTTTACTCTTTAATACTTCTTTAAAGCCAACCAAGGCATCGAAGGCTTGAAATATCTGGGGATGAGAGTTATTGTTCATGCTTTGTGACCTCCTATAGTAGTATTGCGATAGCGTTGTGTTGATTTATCAAGATAGTTCATGCCCTTTAAAAGGGCATTTTTACCATAACGTTTATGAATATTATTGATGGTATCTTGTAGCCTATGTTCCTTATCTAGCTCATCGATGTCAGTAAATAGATCATATTCACTATAGGTTTCATCTTTTAAATCCATAAAGCTGATACCTATTTGTCTGATGGGATAATTCTTATCGACTATCTTAATATATAATTCTTTAAATTCATTCATCAAAAGCTTACATGAATTAGTAGTATTGGCTATTTTGATGGTGCTATGACTAGGTTTTCTGACATCTTTAGAATAGCCGATTAAAAGACTGATGCGGCTACATACTAGATGCTTATCGACAAGTTTTAAGACATTGATGTCAACCATTTCTTTAAGAATTAAAAAGGCATCCTTGTAATTGTAATCTTCAAAGAGTATTTGACTGTTAGAGATAGAATTAGCCTTTGGTTTATAATTTTTGATATCGCCGATAGTGGTATTGTCGATACCTTTAGAATGTTCAATCATGATACGGGCATTGATGCCAAATTCTTTATATAGTATCTTTTCGTCATAGACGCTCAAGGCATATAAGTCATAGATGCCAAGTTTATTTAAGCGTCTATTTAAACCCTTACCTATCATCCAGATATCTGTCAAAGGCTTATGATGCCACATCTTTTGTCTAAAGATATCTTCATCGAGAAAGCCCATATTATCCTTAGTATGCTTAGCTATGACATCCATGGCTACCTTAGCTAAAAAAAGATTAGTGCCAATGCCTACTGTAGCTGTCAAACCAGTATTTTTATAGATATCAGCCAGTATCTTATTAGCTAATTCTTTAGGTTTTAGCTTATAGAGATTGAGATAGGGAGTGATATCTAAAAAGGCTTCATCGATTGAATAGATATAGATGTCTTCACTGGCTATATATTTTAAAAAGATACTGTATACTTTAGCTGAATATTCCATATATAAAGCCATGCGAGGTGGCGCAATAATATATTCGATACTGGCAGGTATTTCATATATGCGACCTCTACTTTTAACCCCTAATTTCTTGATGGCTGGAGTTGCAGCTAGAGTTATGGCACCTCCACCACGACTGTGATCAGCCACTACTAAATTTATTTCAAAGGGGTCTAAACCTCTTTCGACGCATTCGACTGAGGCATAAAAAGATTTGAGGTCGATACAGAGATATATTCTTTTTTCCATACTTAAATGGTAGCCCATTTTATAAAATATTAAAGATAGATTTGGGAATTTTATTAGATGTGATAATATTTATTTGCAAAAGTATGGTGAATTTGCTAATTTAGTGATGAGGGTAAATAGATGTTATTAAGAGAATTATTGATTAAATATGAAATAGCTAATAATAAAAGTCATATCGATGTAGCTAATGAGATAGGAGTTTCCTTATCTACTTACTATCGTTGGATTAATGGTGAAAGCACCATGCTTAAAAAGGGGACCATTGCTAAACTTTCTAAGGTATTAGAATGTGATATTCAAAAAGTTTTAGACGAAGAAGAAAACTTTAAACCTTTAGTCGGTAGTGCTAAAGCTGGTTATGATATGTTTTTAGATGAAAATATCGATTCTTATATCGAAGTCAGTAGGAAGGATGGCCGTAATGGTGATTACTTCTTGAGAGTCAAAGGCGATTCGATGGAAGGTTCGCATATCTATGATGGAGATTTAATTTATGTCAAAAAGACAGATAGCGTCAAATCAGGACAGATAGCCATCGTCATGATAGGGGATGAAGTAACCATTAAAAAAGTCATTTATAAAAATGACTTAATGATACTAGAGGCTAGCAATCCTCGCTATGAAGCGCGCTATTTTAGTGCAGGCGAGATTGAAGAATTGCCAGTTAGGATAATTGGCATAGTATTATTTGTGCGGACTGACTTTGTATAGATTTCTATCTTCAATTCTTCAATGGTCTTATGAGCTATATCTTTGATATCAATCAATATCTCTTTTAAGACACCAATATTTTTAGCGTAGGTAGCAATATAAGGGAAACTATAATCACTAGTATCGAGATTGAAATAGTGGCAGATGACAAAGGCTAGAGCCTCTGCTTCAATCTCTTTTTTACTGACATCACCACTTTCATCTCTATGTAAGATACTGTGGGCAAATTCATGACACATCGTCTTAGCCTTTTGATTCATATCTAATTCATCATTTATGACAATGACTTCTTCTTGAGTATTAAAATAACCTCTAGCGCCATTACTTAAGAAGAAATCTTCTTCCTTCTTTTTAAAGATAATTGGTATTTCACTGATGGAAGAAATGGCATCGATGATGGTCTTGGCTTCTTTACTGTCGCCTTTTAATTCCTTGACAATTTTAGGTATCTCGTCACCGGTAGTTTGGGAGATATCAAAGACATTTACAATCTTAAAATAAGTCAAGATATATTCTTCGTCATCTTCACCCTTCTTTTTTATTTGATAGGGAGCTAGTATCTTAATGGCTTTAGCACCTTTAATGACTTGACGGTTAAACTTATCTTTCCAAGCTCTATATCCGGCAACACAGGTAGCACTAGGAAATTGATTCAGAATTAAGATGGTATTGTGGAAGGAATATTGATGAAACTTAGAGACAAAACATAGATAATCTTTAAAAGCTTTAGAGTTATTTACTTCTCTAACACCCTTTTCGATAGCTTCAAAAGCACTTTTTTCTAGATTTAAACCGATATTAATCACCTCGATTATTTTATTTACATAAGTTCTTCTTTTTCCTAAAACAAACTTACTATCGTATATAATAAAAGTGATAAAGGGAGGAAAGTATGAGCGAGGAATTAATGTGGGCTCTGGTTAAAAAAGAGGGAAAAAAGGGCTTGGCTTTGATGAAGAAGCCTATACCTGAGGTAGCTTATAATGAAGTGAAGATCAAGATTCATAAGACGGCTATCTGTGGTACTGATGTACATATCTATGAGTGGAATGATTGGGCTAAACATACGATAAGCCTAGGCCAGATTGCTGGACATGAATATGTGGGCGAGATAGTGGAAGTAGGTGCAGCTGTAAAGAAGTTTAAAGTTGGCGATATAGTTACAGGGGAAGGGCATATCGTCTGTGGCAAGTGTCGCAATTGTCTTGAGGGACATAAAGAAAATTGTAAGGATGCTAAGGGTGTCGGCGTCAATCGCGATGGTGCATTTGCGGAATATCTAGTCATTCCTGAAGATAATGTCTGGAAGACAAGAGAAGATATACCTGAAGAGATATATGCCATCTTTGATCCGTTAGGTAATGCTTGTCATACAGCACTTAGCTATGATTTATTGGGCGAAGATGTCCTAATTACCGGAGCTGGTCCTATCGGTATCATGGCAGCAGCTATATGTAAGTATGCTGGGGCAAGAAATGTGGTAATCACGGACTTTAATGAATATCGTTTAAAACTAGCTAGTGAGTTAGGCGCCACAAGAACTATCAATCTAAAGAATGAAAAGATTAAAGATGTCATGGAAGAATTACATATGAGCGAAGGCTTTGATGTCGGCTTAGAGATGTCGGGAGCTCAAAGTGCTTTTAGTGAGATGGTTGAGATGATGAGACATGGTGGTAAGATTGCCTTACTAGGATTGCAAAACCCTGATGCGAAAATCAATTGGGAGACGGTCATTTGGAATGGTTTAAATATTAGAGGCATCTATGGTCGCAAGGTTTGGGATACTTGGTATAAGATGACCAGTATGATAGAAGGTGGTCTAGATATATCGCCTGTCATCACTCATCGCTTGAATATCAAAGATTATAAAGAGGGCTTTGAAGCGATGATTAGTGGCCAATCTGGTAAAGTTATCTTATCTTGGGATCACTTAGAATCCTTATATGAACAGGAGCAATAACTATGAATAGAAATGAAATCTTAAAGATGTATGCCGATGAAGTAGAAGGCATTAAAAAAGCTGGCCTATTTAAAGATGAAGCACCTATAGTATCTTCACAAGGAGCTAGAGTAAAACTCGCTGATGGTCGTGAAGTCATCAATATGTGCGCCAATAACTATTTGGGTCTGGCTAATAATCAAAGACTTATCGATGCAGCCAAGAGAACTTATGATAATAGAGGTTATGGCGTAGCATCGGTACGTTTTATCTGTGGCACTCAAGACATTCATAAAAAGTTAGAAGCAAAGATATCAGACTTTTTAAAGATGGATGATACTATTTTATACTCATCATGTTTCGACGCTAATGGGGGCTTATTTGAGACGATTTTGGGGCCTGAAGATGCTGTGATATCTGATGAATTAAACCATGCCTCTATCATCGATGGCATTAGGCTATGCAAGGCTAAACGCTTTCGTTATAAGAATAATGATATGGAAGACTTAGAAGCTAAATTAATAGAAGCTAAGGACGCGAGAATTAAACTCATCGCTACTGATGGCGTCTTTTCTATGGATGGCATCATCGCCAATCTAAAATCTATTTGTGATTTAGCTGATAAATATGATGCCCTAGTTATGGTTGATGATAGTCATGCGACTGGTTTCATTGGCGAACATGGTCGTGGTACAGTTGAATATTGTGGCGTTGAAGGTAGAATAGATATCATCACTGGCACTCTTGGTAAGGCGCTAGGTGGGGCATCTGGCGGTTATACTGCAGCTCGCAAGGAGATTGTCGACTTACTTCGCCAAAGGTCTAGACCATATCTATTCTCTAACTCAGTAGCTCCAGCCATTGTCGGTGCGAGTATGGAATTATTCGACATGCTTAAGGAGAGTGGCGAATTAAGAGAACATCTGATGTCTTTGACAGCTTACTATCGTCAAAAACTAGAAGAGAATGGTTTTGATATTATCAAGGGCACTCATCCATGTGTACCAGTCATGTTGTATGATGAAGTATTAGTTGGCGACTTTGCTAAGCGCATGGTTGAAAAGGGTGTCTATGTGGTGGCTTTCTCGTATCCTGTAGTACCAAAGGGCAAGGCTCGTATCAGAACTCAGGTATCAGCTGCCCATACCAAAGAAGATATCGACTATGTGGTTGATTGCTTTGTCAAAGTAAGAGAAGAACTCAAAATAAAATAATCATTCATATCAAATAGTTTTTGTTCAAAGACTATTAAATTTATGATGTCCATATGTAGATAAGTTAATCCTTTAAATCTAAATATGCGTATTGACTTATCTACTTTTTTTGTAATCAAAATAAAATCGCCTCCCAAGTGGGAGGTGATTTAACTAATATTTACTTACGACGTTGATAGCTTGACCTTTGATATATGATTGGATATTATCGGCTAGGATTTTAACTAGGCGAAGTCTAGCTTCATAACCCTTCCAACCGATATGAGGAGTGAGAATGACATTAGTCATCTCATATAATGGATTATCATCTTTTGGTGGTTCAATCTCTTGAACATCTAGGGCTGCTCCGGCGATGATGCCTTCATTTAGGGCTTTGATGAGAGCTTGTTCATCGATTAGTGGGCCTCTAGCCGTATTGATGATATAAGCTGTCTTTTTCATCTTGCGTAGTTTTTCTTCATCGATGATATGGAAGGTCTCTTCCTTTAATGGACAATGTAAAGATAAGAAGTCAGCTTCTTTTAAGACGGTATCTAAGTCAACAAATCTGATGCCATCTTGGTCCTCTCTTTTAGTTCTAGTATAGACTAAGACATTCATATTGAAGGCACGAGCTAGTTTTGCGACGGCACTACCGATATTGCCATAACCGACAAGTCCTAGAGTCTTACCCTGAACTTCAACGTGAGGAACCATTAAGTGGTCAGTGAAGTTACTGTGGTCATGCATGCTTAGCATATGCATTTGTTTACGCATACTTGAAGCCATATTTAGAAGTAACATCATGGTCGTTTGAGCGACACATTCAGTTGAGTAAGCAGGGATATTGCATACGGTAATTCCTCTTTCCTCACAAGCTTTTACATCAATGTTGTTGTAGCCTGTGCCAGCTTCACAAAGCAAGTGAACAGAACTAGGAAATCTTTCGATGATTTCTCTTGGTAAGGGATATTCTTTGACGATGACTATACCTGCTCCATCAATATTTTTAAGCATTTCTTCATGGTCTAAGTAAGGGAAAACTTCTAAGTCTTCGCCAATGATACTATAGTCGATAGCACCATCGTAATTAGTCTTTTCTCCTTGAATGATAACAATTTTAGTATTCATAAATAGTCCTTTCTCAATTATTTTTATTCTATCAAATTTTTAATGGTATGATTATGATAAAGGAGATTTAGAGTATGAAAATTGTATTACTTGAAGGTTTGGGTGTAAGTGATGAAATCATTGAAAATGAAGCTTCTAAATTAGAAAAAATGGGTCATACACTTACTGTTTATCCTAAGGACATTGACGTAAATGTGCAAAAGGAACGTCTAAAGGATGCTGATGTAGCTATCTTGGCTAATATGCCATTAGCTATTGACGCTGTCAAAGAAGCAAAAGATTTAAAATTTATCGATGTGGCTTTTACTGGGGTTGACCACATTCCGATGAATGTTGCAAGAGAAAAGGGAATCGTAGTAAGTAACGCCAGCGGTTATGCCACTGAAGCAGTAGCTGAATTATGTATAGCTACAGCTATTGTGATGCTTAGAAATGTCAAGAAAGTTCAAGATAGATGCCGTGAAGGTAGAACTAAAGATGGGCTTATCGGTAGCTTATTAGCTGGTAAGACTATCGGTATTGTGGGTGCTGGTGCCATCGGTAAAAGAGTTGCTCACTATGCTAAAGCGTTCGGTTGTCACACTTTAGCATACTCTCGCAGTAAAGTGACAGATCCGGTATTTGATGAAGAAGTTTCTCTAGATGAGCTCATGGAAAGAAGTGATATCGTATCATTACATTGCCCACTTACTGATGATACTAAGGGTATGATAGATGCATCTAAGATTGCCCTAATGAAAAAGACCGCCATCTTAATCAATACAGCTAGAGGTGCTGTCGTTGATTCAGAAGCTTTAGCTGCAGCCTTAAATGAAGAAAAGATTGCAGGGGCAATAATTGATGTCTTCGAGAAAGAACCTCCATTAGATATAGACCATCCATTACTTCACAGCAAAAATACCATCGTAACACCACATATCGCTTTTGCATCTAAGGAATCATTAGAATTAAGAGCTGAGATTGTCTTTAATAATCTTTATGCATGGTTAGATGGTGAACCAACAAATATCGTTAAATAAATAAGTTAAGCAGGCTATAACAGCCTGCTTAATCATTGTAAATATTATTTTATTCGCCCTTGTAGAATACGGTATAAATACTTGCAACAATACAGAAGATGCCGATAAAATAAGTGCCTATCTTCCATGTTCCATCAAGATAGTTCATAAATTCTGGCGGAAAATAAGAGAAGACTAGGGTTAGACAACCTGCTAAAGCGAATGCTAAAGAAATAATTACTCTTGTCTTATTAAATTTCATTTTATTTCTCCTTCTTGACTAAGATGATGATATGGACAACCATAAAGCCTACAGCGACTAAACTTAAACCAATGCTCAATACTAAGATGAAGATGTCATAGCCATTAACTAAGAGGTTGGCGATGATGGCTACTAAGAGAAATAAGGAAACAAAGACGATAGATAAAGCTCTTTTCTTTGTCATCTCTTTGATATTGCGATCGATGTAATTTTCGCGATATGGTCTTTTAAAATTAGGAATGATAGATAGGGTACTCAAAAATCTTTTGTGAAAGACGAAGGTATAAGCTATATATGTCGAAAGACCAATGAGGGTACCAGCAAGATAGTTATTGTCTAAAAATAGAGCACTTAAATATCCTACTAGAACCGAGATAACTAGACGAATAGAGTAGTTAGTATAGCTATTATACTTGCTCTCGGGTATAATATAGCCATTTTTACTTATCCAGTCATAATAGACCGTACGTCCCTTTTTATCTTGATAGATATTAAATCCTTTAAGTTCTGCTTTTTCTTTACTGTCCATAGATAATCCTCTTTTACTTCTTCTAATATAATAAACAAAAATGGACAAAATTTCTATATTCTACAAATAAAGCTCAGTTTATAAGCAAAGCAATAAAAGAAAGTTGAGGTATTAATAACGATGAATCAAGTAGAAATGGCTTTACAATTAGCTGCAAAGGCTCACAAAGGACAATATGATAAGGCTGGGAAAGATTATATCGAACATCCTAAAGCAGTTGCTGCGATGCTAGAAAGCCAGGAAGAAAAGACAGTTGCTTATTTACATGATGTAATAGAAGATACTTATGTCACTTTAGAAGATTTAAAAAAGATGGGCTTTAGCGATAAAGTTATAAGCGCTATTGATGCTATCACCAAAAGAGATAATGAAGACTATGAAGAATATATCAAACGGATGAGTGCTAATGATTTAGCTAAGAAAGTAAAATTGTGCGATATGTATCATAATTCTGATATCACAAGATATGATAATCCTAGTTTAGAAGAAGGAAAATGTTGCGCAAAATATCTTAAAAAGATAGAAGAATTATCAAAGATGTAATTGAGATTATTTGAATTTAAACTGATACAAATTGAACATTTTTTCTTTATAAATGGGCATATTTTGATGATTTATAAGTCAAATATAAAAACCGATTAAAAATTCTTTAAATTTAGATTAAATAAATTAATAAAAGCCTTTATCTAAGGGCTTTTTTGATGACTCTAGTAAAAAATATCAAAAAAATGACAATGCTTACATTGACATAAAAATCACAAAATACTAAAATGAAATCATAGAAAGGTGGATTTAAAATCTATGGCAAGAAATGCTTTTATCATCATCGACATGCAAAAGGACTTCAATGTACCTGGTGCTCCATTCCGCGTTGACTGTGGACTAGAAGCTCTTCCTTACATTGAAGAAGCTTTAAAAGCTACTCGTGAATCAAACGTACCTGTTTTCCATGTCTTCCGTTATTACCGCGCAAACGGTGTTGATTGCGAAATCACTCGTTATGACGCATTCAAGAGCAAAGGATTCCACGGCTGCACAGTTGCTGAAGACGGCGCTCAAATTATGGAATCAATTAAACCAATCGCTGGAGAATACCAAATCGTTAAACAACGTTGGTCTGCATTCTTCAACACTGAATTAGACATGATTCTTCGTCGTTTAGGTGTTAAACAAGTTATCTTAGCAGGTGTTCAAACTCCTAACTGCATTCGTGGTACAGTTTGGGATGCTAACTCATTAGATTACGAAGTTATCGTATTAACTGATGCAACTAATGCTAAGACTCCTGAAGTACACCAAGCTAACTTATTCGATATGGCTAACATCGGTATCAAATTAATGACTACTGCTGAATACGTAGAAATCTTAAAGAAAGATCCTGATGGACCAGAAGCTACATTCCAAGAAAGAATTCGTAGCGAAATCGAATCAGCTAAGAACTTACCTGAACCATATGATATGTATGACTACACATCTAAATATGGTGAATACTGGAAATAATTAGGTACTGATTTAATTTAAAAGCATTTAGGTCGTCTCAATGAGACGACCTTTTTCTGTCTGGAGAGCCCTATTATATATAGGAAAGAATTTTCAGAAAGAATTTTCGCTAAATTGTGGGAAAATATTGTGTAAAATCTATGGACAAATACTTAGCAAGCTACTATAATTGCATGTAAGTGGGAAGGAGAAATGATGCTTAAAAGTAATATTGCTCTGATTGTGATTACACTGATTGCTGCAATTATTGATTGGCGCGTTGCTATCGGTATCATTTTGGGCTACCTCTTCTCGCTAGTTCATTCGTGGGTACTAAAGCTCCGTTTTGGCAGTTTGAACCCGACGAGAGTAAAACTGGGGGCATATCTTGGCATAATATTCGGTCTTATCGTATTAGCCATCCCTATGCTCATAGCGATGCTCTTACCGCAATTTGTGCATTTCTTTGGAGTATTTATCGGTTTGATTTACCCTAAATACGCAATGTATGTGCAAGCTATTAGAAATAAAGGATAAAAAATATGACGATTACTATTCAGACTCAAGTACCCGTAATGTTGGGAATAACGGTAGTAATCATCCTCGGTACTTTATTTGTTGGAAAGAAATTGAATGAATTTGATCCATACGATGAACCAAAAGGGGTTGTACTAGTAGCCTTGTCAATCTATGAGATTCTATCTGGATTTGTTGAAGATATCGTATCATACAAATATGTCAATACATTAGGGCCATATATTTGTACGATAGCTATCTACATCTTAATTTCTAACTATATCGGTTTACTTGGATTCTCAGCTCCAACTGCAAACTTCAGTGTTACTTTAACTCTGGCGCTTGTAACTTGGATAATAATCCAGGCTGCTGATATTAAGTATTCGGGTGTTGGGGGATACATCAAAGCATTCTTTGAGCCAATCTTCCCATTTGTTATTCCAAACATATTTGGTACACTTGCACCACTCATCTCCATGTCTCTACGTTTGTTCGGTAACCTAATGTCCGGAACAATCATCATGAGCTTGGTCTACACATTCACAGGTTTTGTATCAAGTCTCATCTTCGGATGGATACCAGCTATCGGTCAATTCGATTTTGTAGCATTGGTACTTGCACCGCCTCTCCACGCGTTCTTTGATTTATTCTCGGGTGGAATCCAAATGTTCATATTTATTATGCTGACTATGGTCTTTGTGGGTAGTAAGATACCTGACGAAGAAAAAGTTAAGACTATCAAAGGAGGAAATTAGAATGGAAAGTTTAGGATTAGTCGCAATCGGCGCTGCAATCGCAGTATTAACAGGTACTTTAACAGCTATCGGACAGGGTTATGCTGCATCTCAAGCTGTTAACTCAGTAGCTAAAAACCCTGAGGCAGAAGGTAAAATCAGAACTATGCTTATCTTAGGTTGTGGTCTTGCTGAAACATGTGCCATCTACGGTATGCTAGTATCATTCTTAATCATCTTCGTTCTAGGCGGAAAAATTTAAGGCGTGGTAGGGAAAAGTTATGTTAAACTTTGATGTTCAAGGAGCACTATTCCCTAATCCATTTACAATGTTTATTCAACTCTGTGTCACTTTTGTTTTATTCTATTTTGTTGTTAAGTTCTTGTGGAAGCCTGCACAAAACATTATGGCTAAGAGAAGTGCTAAGATGCAAGCTTCTTTAGATGATGCTGATAAAGCAAGAGAGGAAGCTTTACAACAACTTACTGAAGCAAAAGCTGAGCTATCTAAAGCCTACGAATCTTCATCTGAAATAGTTAATGGAGCTAAGCAGGAAGCTACTCAATTAAAAGAACAAATTCTTGCCGAAGCTAAACGTGAATCACAGGCTCGTCGTGAAGAGGTTGAAAGACTTATCGACTTACATAAAAGAGAAGTTGAAAGCCAATTGCATGATGAGATTGTCAACGTAGCTATGGCAGCAACTGCTAAGTTGTTAAATGAGAAGGCAACTTCTAAAGATGACAACGAAGCAATTGAAAAATTTGTTGGCGAACTTGAGAAAAAATCATGAATCAAGTAGCAAAGACATATGCTGAAGCAATGTTTGCATTAGCTTTAGATGTTGATTCAGTAGATAAATATAAACAAGATGTTAAATTAGTTGAAGCATCTTTTGATGAAGTTGAAGGCATCAATAAATTTCTTGCCTCAGTAAAAGTCGCAAAAGCTGACAAGAAAGAAGTTTTTAATTCAAGTTTTAAAGGAAAGGTTGCTGATGAAGTAATCTATTTCCTTGACGTTTTAGTTGATCGTGGAAGAATAGCTTTATACAAAGATATTTTTCATGAATTCTATCACTTGTGCAATGAACAATTAGGCATTAAAGAGGGTGTCGTTGAGACTGCCCGTCCACTAGCTAAAGACAAGATTGTCGAACTAGAAAAGGCTTTAAGCAAGGACGGAGTGAAAGTTGAATTAAAAGCCAAGTTAAATACGACATTGATATCAGGATTTAGAGTCATCTTTGATGATAAGATCATTGATACTAGTATGAAGAAGAAAATTAACCAAATGAACGAAATGTTATTAAGAAAGGATGTGAGCCTATGGAACTAAAGCCAGGTGAAATAAGCGCCTTAATTAAGGAACAAATTCGTCACTATGAAGATAAGCTTGTTTCTGACGATGTTGGTACAGTAGTTAAAGTCGGTGACGGTATCGCTACTGTTCAAGGGCTTGAAAAAGCAATGTCATCAGAATTATTACTATTCCCAGGCGATGTCTATGGTATGGTATTAAACCTTGAAGAAGACAGTATCGGAGCTGTATTAATGGGTTCAGATACTAATGTCAAAGAAGGCGATGAAGTTAGAAGAACTGGCCGTATCATAGAAGTACCTGTAGGCGATTGCATGATTGGTAGAGTTGTAAATGCTTTAGGTCAGGCAATCGATGGTGGTGAACCTATTAAGGCTGATAAATATCGTCCAGTTGAAAGAGTTGCTCCAGGTGTTATGACTAGAAAGTCAGTACATCAACCATTAATGACTGGTTTAAAGGCAATCGACTCAATGATTCCAATCGGAAAAGGACAAAGAGAATTGATTATCGGTGATAGACAAACTGGTAAAACAGCTATCGCTATCGATACAATCCTCAATCAGAAAAATAAAAATGTGCTATGTATCTATGTAGCAATTGGACAGAAAGCAAGTACAGTAGCTCAAATCGTTGAAAAATTAAGAGTTAACGGAGCAATGGAGTATACTACTATCGTTGCAGCAACTGCTTCTGAACTTTCTCCATTACAATATATCGCACCATATGCAGGATGTGCTATCGGTGAAGAATGGATGGAAAACGGTAAAGACGTATTAATTGTTTACGATGATTTGTCTAAGCACGCTGTTGCTTACCGTACAATGTCTCTACTTCTTAGAAGACCACCAGGAAGAGTAGCTTACCCAGGTGATGTATTCTACTTACATTCAAGATTATTAGAGAGAGCTGCTAAGCTTAATGATGAATTAGGTGGAGGTTCATTAACTGCTTTACCTATCATAGAAACTCAAGCTGGTGATATCTCTGCATATATCCCTACTAACGTAATTTCAATTACTGATGGACAAATCTTCTTACAGACAGAATTGTTCAACAGTGGTATTCGTCCAGCTATTGATACTGGTCTATCAGTATCCAGAGTTGGTAGTGCCGCTCAAACTAAAGCGATGAAATCAGTTGCTGGTTCATTGAAGTTAGAGCTTGCACAATACAATGAAATGTTATCATTCGCTCAATTTGGTAGCGATCTAGACGCTGCAACAAAAGCGACTATTGAACACGGACAACGTTTAACTGAACTATTGAAACAGGCTCAATATTCACCACTTACTATGTCTGAACAAGTTCTTTCACTATTTGCGGCAAAATATGGTTTCTTAAAGACTATTGAAACAGAAAAAGTACGTGATTTCGAAAGATTCATGCACACATATTTCAAGAACAATCATTCAGCTATTATTTCTGAACTTGAAGAAAAAGGCATCATTTCTGATGAATTAAAAGAAAAGATGATGACTGCGATGAGTGATTGCTTAAATGAATATAAAGCAGTTTACGGAGCGTAATTATGGCTCGAAATAAAGCTGCTTTGAAATCGCGCATCAAATCAGTTTCTGCAACAAAGAAAATCACAGGCGCAATGGAGTTGATAGCTAACGCTAAACTTCAAAAAGAAAGGAATATGCTACTTAAGAATAAGGAATATTCTAATGCGCTTCAGGATATGATGAGCGAGATTATTTCTGCTCATGAGAATATTAAGAATACCTATTTAGAAGAGAAAACTTCTCCTGTGAAGATTTACTTTGTTTTTTGTAGCGATTTAGGTTTATGTGGAGCTTACAATGCTAATGTAGCTAAATTAGTAAGCAATACTGTTAAAGAAGACGACTTATTATACGTTATTGGTAAACAGGAATATAGTTGGTTTGTCAGAAATAACTTTCATGTCGTAAATGAGATGATTGGAACTGACGAAATAAAATACGATGGTTTAAAACGACTGGTTGAGGAAGCGATGAAAAAATTCGTAAATAACGAAGCTTCATCTATTAATGTAATTTACACAAAGTTCATCAACAATATCTCTTTTGAACCATATGTAGATCAGATTTTACCAATTAACCGTGATGAGAAAAAGAACGAAACTTATCGTGAGATAATTTTCGATCCAAAACCAGGACCAATTCTGGACTCTTTGATTCCAATGTCCGTTATTAACTCTATCTACTTCCGTTGGTTGCAATCTAAGACTTCTGAACAAGGTTCTAGAAGATTCGCCATGGAAAATGCGACTGATAACGCTAATGAAATCGTTGATAAGCTTGTTCTTCAATATAACCAGGCTCGACAAGCAGCCATCACTCAAGAAATTACAGAAATCATCTCAGGTGCAGATGCATTGTAGAAAGGATGTTATATGAAAAATATAGGAAAAGTTGTTCAAGTTATCGGTCCGGTAGTAGATATTAGATTTGAAGATGGTCAACTTCCTAAACTATATAACGCAATTAAGATTGACAAAGGTAACAACGAATCATTAACTGTTGAAGTTGCTCAACATATCGGTGATGATGTTGCTCGTTGTATAAGTATGGGATCAACTGACGGTCTAGTTCGTAACATGGACTGTGAAGATACTGGTGCACCAATTTCTGTACCAGTTGGCGAAAAAATCCTAGGCAGAATGTTTAATGTTCTAGGTGAAGAAATTGACGGCTTAGGTGCATTAGATGGCGATGTCATGAAAATGCCTATCCATCGTTCTGCCCCAACATTTGCTGAACAACAGACTAGCGCTGAAATCCTAGAAACAGGTATTAAGGTAATCGACTTACTTTGTCCTTATGCTCGTGGTGGTAAGATTGGTCTGTTCGGTGGTGCCGGTGTTGGTAAAACCGTATTAATGCAAGAATTAATTCATAATATCGCAAAAGAACATGGTGGACGTTCAGTCGTTGCCGGCGTAGGTGAAAGAACTCGTGAAGGTAACGATATGTACCATGAAATGAAAGAATCAGGAGTTCTTGATAAGACTGTACTAGTTTATGGTCAGATGAATGAATCTCCTGGAGCTAGAATGAGAGTTGCTCTTACTGGCTTAACTATGGCTGAATACTTCAGAGATGTTGATAAACAGGATGTATTGTTATTCATCGATAACATCTTCCGTTTCACTCAAGCTGGTTCAGAAGTATCTGCCCTACTTGGAAGAATGCCTAGTGCCGTTGGTTACCAACCTACACTAGCTACTGAAATGGGACAGTTACAAGAAAGAATTACTTCAACATCTACAGGTTCAATCACATCTGTACAGGCTATTTACGTGCCTGCCGATGACTTAACTGACCCTGCTCCAGCTACTACCTTCTCTCACCTTGATGCTAAGACAGTACTAGATCGTAGCATCGCTTCACTTGGTATCTACCCAGCTGTTGATCCACTAGAATCAACAAGCCGTATCCTAGATCCACTTGTAGTAGGTCAAGAACACTATGATGTAGCTAGAGGCGTTCAGGAATTATTACAAAGATATAAAGAACTTCAGGATATCATTGCTATCTTAGGTATGGATGAATTGAGCGAAGAAGATAAAGTTGTTGTTGCAAGAGCAAGAAGAGTTAGAAACTTCTTGTCACAACCATTCAATGTCGCTGAACAATTCAATGGTGTACCTGGTAAATATGTACCATTAAGCGACACAGTAAGAAGCTTCAAAGCTATTCTTGAAGGTAAATATGACCATCTTCCTGAACAAGCATTTATGTTTGTAGGTTCTATTGAAGAAGCTGAAGCAAAAGCGAAAGAGTTAGATCATGATTAAGTGTCATGTTGTCACTCCAACTGGAGTTTATAATGATTTAGAAACCGAAATCGTCAATGTAGGTACTATTGATGGTCAACGCGGTATCTTGCCTAACCACATGGATGTTGTTATGGCTTTAGATGTTTCTAAGATGTCACTTGTCAAAGATGGCAAACGTACTTACTATGCAATTGGCGGTGGTATGTTATACTTCAGTAAGAATGTTGCAACAATTTTAGTTGATTCAATTGAATCACAAGAAGAAATCGATTTAAGAAGAGCTGAGGAAGCTAAAGAAAGAGCTTTAGCTAGAATCGCTAAGAAAGATCCTAATATCGATCTTCGCCGTGCTGAACTATCACTTAAAAAAGCAATGGTTCGTATTGATGTTAAACAAATGAATTAATTTCAATACAATTTTGAGAAATATAATCTCTTAATAGAAAAGTCGTCTATTATAGACGGCTTTTTATATTGACTGAGTTGCGTTTGAAATATATATATATGTGTGTGTGTGATACTATATATTTAGAAGAAGAGCTTACAAACTACATAATTTAACAATTAAAGAATAATAATTAAAAGAGGAGTGTAGTATGCTTAAACATCTAAGGATTTTTATACCAATATTTCTCATTTTTTTATCAGCTTGCACAAGTAAGATACAAGAGCCTTTAAGCACAGAAAATGTAAAAGAAGTATCATCAATAATAGAAAGTGAAGAGCGAGCCGGCATAGGTGCTAATGAATTAAAGAAAATATCAATAGAAGAAGTCAAATCTAGTGATTATAATTCTATCTATTATAGATCTGGCAAAGAGATAGATTATGAAGATATCAAATTAGAAGAGCCGATAGTATTTATTTTAGAAGATAAGAGTCTTAAAAATATTGAAGTATCGGAAGTATTATTAGAGCCAATGAAAATTAGCGCTGACTTTGTTGGTGAAGTGACACTCCGAAATATTTGCAGTCAGATTTACCTTGATCAAATCGATGCTGATATCAAAGAAATAGTATCAAAGATTATTCCTGTTAATACTGAAATGTTGATTAGACAAGAAGTAGAGGAAATTACTATAAATGAAAATTGGATTGGTGGGCTTTACTTCTATCCAATTTGTTATGAACTTAAGTATAAAGATGAAACATATCGCATCCTAAAACATACTGATAGAATTTCCGATGAAGCAACAAAATATCTTAGTTGTGATGGGATACTTGAATTAAGGCTCCGTGAAGTTACTAAATGACAAAATAATTTGCAAATGGGATATGTGATATTTTTTTATCCATATCCTTTTTTGTTAAAATGGTAAGGAAATGATTAGGAAGTTATTAGAAAGTGATATTGATAAAGTGATGAACATATAGCTAAACTCCAATCTTGACGCCCATCCTTTTATTGATAAGAATTACTGACTTAGTAATCTTGAGATGGTAAAAGATATGATTATTCAAGCTGAAGTATATGTTTATGATGATGGAGACATTAAAGCTTTCATTGGTTTAGATGATAAATATATAGCAGGTATCTTTGTTGATAAGAATAATCGATCAATAGGTATAGGTAAAAAACTATTAGATTATGTCAAAGAATCTAAAGACTCACTACGATTGAATGTCTATCAAAAGAATGAAATAGCTATATGTTTATATCAAAAAGAGGGTTTTAAGATTATTGAAGAAACAATAGATAGTGATAATAATGAATTAGAATATCTGATGGAATGGCATAATTCAAAATAACATGTCAGAAAAAACTTGTTTTGGCACAATAAGAGTACATAAGTGTACGAATTGATACTGGAGAAGTTGGAGAAGCTATTAGTATATTCCATCAACTCCCTTTTGTATTTAAACTCAATTGAAGTTAGGAACTTGAATCTTGAATTAGAAAAGGGACTTGCATATATAAAACTGGAAGAATTAAAGATGCTAAAGATGTTAAAGATGTTTTTGATGATTTATATAGAGAATACGATTTAAATGGATGATGAGTGATAGTTAATCGCTTTTTATATACTTCGATATTAAGAAAAAAAGTAAAATAAATAGCACCGTCCTCTTGTTATCGCAGTGTGGACTTTGTTTAACTTTATAGGGTGCCGTAAGCACCTATTTATGGGCGTTTCTTGAATTTTATGATTTTATCCTAACTCGTCAGAAATCATCATTTTATAAAAAGTTGGCATCAAAATTGGTGTCAAACCTAAGAAAAATGACAATTTCAAGAGTGGAAATTCTTGCAAACTATTGATTTTACAGGAGTTGCAAAAAAAAATAAAAAAAATTAGCACTCTATACTTGACAGTGCTAAATAAAGTGTTAGAATAAAGATGTGCTTAAGGAAAACCACTGGGATATATATCGTATATCTAATATGTTCTAAGGAGGCGATGTTTATGCGTTATATTCCTCAATATTATAATCTGTTCGATGATGTATTTGATGCTTTTGATTCAAACTTTAATTCTTCTAAGTCTTTGATGAGAACAGATATTAGTGAAAAAGATGGTAACTACTTACTAGAAATTGAATTACCAGGTTATCAAAAAGAAGATGTTAAAGTAGAATTAAAGAATGGTTATCTTTCAATTGATGCAAAACGTAATTCTTCAAATGATGAAAAAGATGATAAGGGTCGTATTATTCGACAAGAAAGATATGCTGGTAGCATTCACAGAAGCTTCTATGTAGGTGATGATATCCGTGTCGAAGATGTTAAAGCTAAGTTCGACAACGGTATCCTACAATTGACAGTTCCTAGTGAAAGACCAAAAGAAATTGAAAATTCACATCATGTCGCAATTGAATAAGTCAGTGATAAACTGGCTTATTTTTTTGTCTATAAGTTAAAATAGAAATATGAATAATTTGATATATGATATCGCCAAAAAGATTGCTGAAGCTAAGGGAAGAGCTTTTTTAGTCGGTGGTTCTGTAAGAGATGAATTATTAAATAAAGATATTGTCGATTATGATATCGAGGTTTTTAATTTAAAAGAAGAAGAATTAGAGGAGATACTAAGCAGTTTTGGAACTATCTTAAAGATAGGCAAGAGTTTTGCAATATATAGTTTAGCTCATCATAATATCGATATAGCTTTGCCACGCAAAGAAAAGAAAATAGGAAGTAGTCATAGAGATTTTTTGATTGAAGCTGATCCCTACCTAAGTTATAAAGAGGCTTCTGTGCGGCGAGATTTTACAATGAATGCCCTGATGAAAGATATCTTAAGTGGTGAGATATTAGATTATCATGGTGGTATACAAGATATTAAAAATAAAATAATTAGACATATCGATGATAAAAGATTTATCGAAGACCCTTTAAGAGTACTAAGAGCGTGTCGCTTTAAGTCTACTCTTGGTTTTGAGATTAATGATGAGACCTTAAAATTATGTAGCGAAATAGATATAAAAGGTTTAAGCAAAGAAAGAGTAAAGGAAGAACTTGATAAGGCTTTAGCTAGTGATAATGCTTATGATTTTTTTAAAAGCTTAAAAATGATGAACCAAAATGAATATTTCTTTAAAAACTTAGTTATAGATGAAAGGCTTAAAAATCATTTAGATAGAGCTAGGGATTATAGGGACAAAGTTTATAATTATCTATACTTCAGTTATTCTCTTTTATGTATAGATATTGAAGATATTAATGGCTTTATTAAAACTTTGACCAATGAAAGACAGCTAATAAATTATATCAATAGGCAAATATCTATAATTAAATACTTTGATGATTTAAATGATATTAAAGAGTTGATACTCATGATTGATGAATTTAAACATAGTGAAGATAGCCTAAGTTTATTAAAGGTTGTATATCCTGATAAATATGAACTAATTGAAGAAATCAAAATAAAATATAAGTCATTTAAAGATAAAAAAAGACTTAGAGGCGATGACTTGCTAAGAATGGGTTATGAAGCAAAGAAACTTAAGGAATTAATCAAAGAGAGTAATTATCTGCTCATCGATAATGAATATGATGAAGTGAAAAGGATAATGGAGGCAAGATGCATAAAACCGAAAATGTAAAACTTACAAACATGTGCTTAATATATGATGAAGACAAAATCCTGGTTCAAAAAAGAATAAAGAATGATTGGCCAGGATTGACTCTGCCTGGAGGCCATGTCGAAAAGGGTGAATCATTATATGATGCAATTATTAGAGAGGTTAAGGAAGAGACAGGATTAGATATTAAAAAACCTATTCTTTGTGGTATTGAAGAATTTAAAACTGATAAAGAGGATAGATACTTTATTTTCTTTTATCGTTGTAATTGCTTTGAAGGAAGTATTAAGAGTTCGAAGGAAGGCGAAGTATTTTGGATTGAGCGAGGTGATTTAGATAAATATGAATTATCGCTTGATCTAGATGACATTATTAAAGTAATAGAGAGTGATGAGTTATCTGAGCTTTTATATAAGAATATTAATGGTGAATGGATAAAGATATTGTATTGAGAATTAAAAACTAATTAATTAAAATAAATATATGGAATATTATATTGAAAATAACGACTTAAAGATTAAAATATCCTCGCTAGTAGTTAGTACAGTGCAGGATTTTTTTGATGCCTATATCCCCTCTAAGAAGATGCAACATCTTCTTATTCAAAATAAGTGGATAAGCATAGACTATGAAAATGTTAAAAGAGAGACAGCTATTCAGGGTAAGTATTTAATCATCAACATCTATCCTTATGAGCATCACTACTATCATAGCAGTCATAAAAAATTAGATATCGTCTATGAAGATGAGCTATTTCTCATTGTCAATAAGCCTAGCGGTATCATCGTGCACAGTGATGGACAAGGTGATGATAATTTAAGCTCTATCGTAGCGACTTATTATCATGACAACAATCAATTATTTTATGAAGCTAATCCTATCCATCGCTTAGATAAGAATACTAGTGGCTTAGTCATGTATTCTAAAAGTATTGTCTTTCAAGCCTTACTGGACCAGATGTTAGAGAAAAAGATGATTAGAAGGACATATCTAGCTTATGTCTTTGGCAAGATTAATAAAAATACAAGTTTTGAAATAGATAAGGCCATCGGTAAGGACAGGCATAACGCAAATAAGATGGTCATTAATCCTAAAGGACAAAAGGCCATTACGAAAGTAAATAGCTTGGGTTTTAGTGATAGGGGTTATTCAATTTTAAATTGTCGTCTTTTGACAGGTAGAACACATCAAATCAGAGTTCATTTATCATCCGAAGGGTATCCTATCTTAAATGATGATCTCTATGGAAGGACTTCATCGCTAATGAAAGATATGGGTCTATTAGCTTATAAATTAGCTTTCTTTCATCCTTTAAAAGAAGAGATGACAGAGGTGGAACTAGAATTAAAAGGTGACTTTAAACGTCTCTATGAGGAAGTTGTAGATGATTAAGACTAATGTGATGAGGCTATTAGACAAGGCACATATTGAATATCAAGCCTTCACTTATGAACTGGCTATGGATGACTTTGATGGTATTAAGGTGGCTGAATTATTAAATTTAGACCCAAATAAATGTTTTAAGACTTTATCCTTAAAGGCTGATAAGGATTTATATATCTTATGTATTCCAGTCAATAAGAAGATAGATCTAAAAAAGAGTGCTGCCAATATTGGTGTTAAACATCTGGAGATGATACATGTGAAAGACTTGCTTAAAGAAGTAGGTTATCAAAGGGGTGAGACATCACCGATAGGTATCACTAAAAGGCATAAGGTTTACTTTGATTCATCGATATTAAATTATGAAGAAGTTGAGATATCAGGTGGCAAGAAAGGTGTATCTATCATGTTAAAAAGAGATGATTTAATTACATATACAAAAGCGGAAATTAAAGATTTGTGCAGGGAGGAAGAATGAAGAAAGCTATATTATTTGATTTAGATGGTACTTTATTACCGATGCCAAGCCAAGAGGAATTTGTGAAAATTTACTTTGGCGAGTTAGTTAAGAAGAGAAATTATGATCCTAAAAGGCTGATTGATACAGTATGGAAGGGCACTAAGGCCATGGTTTTAAATGATGGTTCTAAAACCAACGAAGAGGTATTCTGGGAAGTCTTCACCAACGATTTAAAAGATTTAATTGACGATTTTGATGATTTAAAAGAAGCTTATAATGACTTCTATGTTAATGAATTCAATAAGGCGAAAGTCGCTACATATGCTAATGAAAATGCGAAGAAATTGATTGAACATCTAAAGACTAAGGGTATTGAGATTATCTTAGCTACTAATCCTATCTTTCCTCTATGTGCTGTTGGCACAAGACTCGCTTGGATTGATTTAAGTTTAGAAGACTTTGACTTTGTAACTACATATGAGAATATGTCTGCTTGTAAGCCTAATCCACGCTATTATCAAGATATCTTAAAGAGAAGTGGTTTAAAGGAAGATGAAGTTATCATGGTAGGTAATGATGTAAATGAAGATATTGTGCCTACTGCTAAAATAGGCATTGAGTCATTGCTTATTACCGATACTAAAATTGGTGATATCGACAGCGTTGATGTACCTAAGATGACTTTTGCAGAGCTAGTTGATGAGATTGACAAATATATTGATTAAGAGGTAAATATTATGGTTATTGGTATACCAAAAGAGATAAAAAATAATGAAAATAGAGTGGCTTTAACACCAGCCGGTGCCTATGCCTTAAAAAAGGCAGGACATGAAGTATTAATTGAAAAAGGTGCAGGACTAGGTAGTGGCTTTGAAGATTATGATTATCAAAAGACCGGTGCTGTCATTCTTGATAAAGAAGATATATTTCAAAATGCTGATTTGATTGTCAAGGTTAAGGAATATCTTCCTTCAGAATATAAATATCTAAGAAAGAATCAAATGGTCTTTACTTATCTGCATATCGCAGCTGATAAGGATTTTACCGACGCCTTATTAAAATCTAAAACGACAGCCATTGCCTATGAGACAATAACTGATGAAGAAGGTTTATTACCACTACTTACGCCGATGTCTGAAGTGGCTGGCCGGATGGCAATACAGGTTGGAGCCCACTTTCTAGAAAGACATAATGGTGGCTCAGGTATCCTTTTAGGTGGTGTTCCTGGAGTAGCTAAGGCTAATGTTATGATTTTAGGTGGGGGAGTTGTCGGCTTAGAGGCGGCAAGAATGGCTCTGGGTTTAGGAGCTAATGTGAAGATATTTGAACTTAATCCAAAGCGTATGCAAGAGATAGATAGAATGTTTAATGGTCAAATAGCGACTATCTATTCTAGTGAATATAATATTAAGGAACATATTAAAGATGCTGACCTTGTGATTGGTGCTGTCCTTGTGCATGGTGCTAAGGCTCCTAAAGTTGTGAGCGAAGAGATGGTTCAGACAATGAAAAAGGGTAGCGTGATAGTCGATGTGGCTATTGACCAAGGTGGTTGTATAGAGACATGCGACCATACTACTTCCCATGATGAGCCAGTATTTGAAAAATATGGTGTCTTACATTATTCGGTTCCTAATATGCCAGGGGCAGTACCGCATACTAGTACGATGGCTCTATCTAATGCGACTTTGCCATATATCTTAAGACTAGCTAATAAGGGTATTAGAGCTTTAAAGGAAGACAAGGGTTTCATGAATGGTTTAAATACCTATGATGGCCATGTCACCTATGAAGCAGTAGCTAGAGCTTTTAACTACGAATATATCGATCCTGAGACTTTACTATGAAGAAATTAGTACTATGTGATATGGATGGGACGCTTCTAGATTCTAAGCGTCAATTACCAAAAGAATTAGATGCAGTCATTAAAGCTTTAAAAGAAAAAAATGTAAGTTTTGGCATAGCTAGCGGTCGCCAATTCTATCGTCTTCGTAAACAATTTCAAGACTATGACGATATGCTCATCATCGCTGAAAATGGAGCTAGTGTCTACTGCGGCGATAAGAATCTCTTCTCTTATGGTTTAAATGAGGATTATGTCTTAAAAGTAAGCGTGAAATTGTTGCCTCGTTTTGACTATGGCATTGTTTATGCTGGCTTAAAGGGTTCTTATGTCCATAAAAAGATTAATGAGATAGCTTATGACAATACCAAGATGTATTGTGAGAACGTCTTTTTCTTTGATGATATAAAAGATGTCATAAAAGAAGATAAGATAATCAAAATTGCCTGCTTTATTGAAGAGGGTAATGCTGACGAACTTATCGATGAATTTAAAGAATTTGAAAAAGATGCTAAGGTCGCTGTCTCTGCTAAGCAATGGATAGATATCAATGCCTTAGGCGTCTCTAAGGGCCTAGCTTTAAAAAGGATTAAAGAATTATATTCTTTGAAAGATGAGGATTGTTATGCCTTTGGTGACTATGATAATGATATCGAATTATTAAAAGAAGCTTATCATAGCTATGCCATGGCTAATGCCAAAGACAATATCAAAAAAGTGGCGAGATATACTTGCCCTTCTAATGATGATAATGGGGTTATTAAGACTTTAGTTTCAGAATTTAAATTAGAAATAAAAGATTGATAATCATATAGCTCAAACCACAAAGGCCCATGATAAGTATTGGGCTTTTTTTATACTTTCTAAGAGCGATAAAAGATAAGATGAATAAAGTGAAGTAGATAAGTGACTTAATGATATCTTCATTTATGATACTGGTTTGAAATAAGGATATGCATACACCTAAGATTAAGGCGACGACAGCTGGTCTTAAGGCTAAGAGTATATTCTGGACAAAGGGCATCTTGCGATAGCGATAATAGATAAAGGAGATGAGGCTCAACAATATAAGTGATGGGACGATGACGGCGATAGTGGCTACTATGGCACCAGAAATACCAGCTATCTTAACGCCGACAAAGGTTGCACCATTGATGGCGATAGAGCTCGGTGTCATCTCGGATATGGTGACAAGATTATTAAATTCGGTTAAGCTTAGCCAATTGTGACTGATAAGAGTCTCACTTTGAATTAAAGGCATGGCAGCATAACCGCCGCCGATAGAAAATAAGCCTATCTTTAAAAAGGCAATGAATAATTCAATCAAGACTGTCATAGATATCTAGCTCCCACTATTTTATAGATACTATAGATGACGCCCATCACTAGGGATACTAAAATGATGATGACAACATTTATCTTAAAGACGATATTCATGATTAAAGCCATGATTAAGATGAGATAAAAGAAGATATTTTTAGTTTCTATGACTTTCATTCCTAAGTCAAAGACTGTATCGAAGATGATGGCAGTAACAGCTATCTGTATACCTTCTAAAAGAAGTGATACATAGAGATTATCACTGAATAGAGCGTAGAAGACATAGATTATAAGCATGATTAAAAATGGCGGCAAGATAGTGCCGATGACAGATACTAAGACACCTAAAGGGCCAGCGACATGAAAGCCAACTAGGATGGCACAATTGACGGCGATAGAGCCAGGACAAGATTGAGCTATGGCCACAAGGTCTAGCATCTCATCATCGTCTATCCACTTTAATTCTTGAACAAACTTCTTGCGCATAAATGTCGTAATGACAAAACCACCACCGAAGGTAAAGGCAGATATGTAAAGATTAGCCAAGAGTAATTCCTTTAATCGTTTTATTTGCATATAGAATTATTTTATAATAATAATGATGAAAAGAATTAATGAAGTTATAGTGGTCGAAGGAAAAAATGACACAAAGAAATTAAAAAGCTATTTTGATGTCGAGACGATAGAGACTAATGGTAGTCATTTATCAAGGGAAACGATAGAATTTATTAAAAGAATTAATGCGACAAGAGGGGTCATTCTCTTTCTTGATCCTGATAGTCCTGGTGAAAAGATAAGAAATAAAATTAATAGTGAGATTGCCGGCTTAAAAAATGCTTTTTTATTAAAAGAGGACGCAAGAACTGCCAAGAAGGTCGGCATTGAACACGCCTCCAAAGAAGTATTAGAAGCTGCTTTAAATAATCTGGTGACTTATGATGAAAGTAAAAATGCTTTGACATTACAAGATTATTATGGCCTAGGACTAAATGGGCAAAAAGATAGCGAGATTAAGCGTGCCTATCTAGCTAAGAGATTACATATTGGCAAGTGCAATGCCAAGACCATGTATAAAAGATTGAATATGATTATGATGGATAAAGAAAAAATAAATGAATTATTAAAGGAAATGGAAGATGGAAAAGGCGATATCGACAATATCTAGGACACTAGAAATATTAGACAAATACGACTTAAGACCCCAAAAGAAGTATGGGCAAAACTTTTTGGTGGATCCCAATATCGTCGAAAAGATAGCTTCACTAAGTGCGGATAAAGACCATATCAGTTTAGAGATAGGGCCAGGTATCGGCTCGTTGACTGAGATGCTGGCGAAATATTCTAAAAAAGTCATCGCCTTTGAAATAGATGATAGATTGATACCGGTCTTAAAGGATGATTTAGCTCATTTAGACAATGTGGAAATCATTAACCAAGACTTCTTAAATGTTGATTTAAATACTCTTAGTTTTAAAGATGAGATTATTAATGTAGCAGCTAATTTGCCTTATTATGTGACGACGCCCATCTTATTTAAACTATTTGAAAGTGACTTAAAGATTGCCAAGATTAGTGTCATGGTTCAAAAAGAAGTGGCCGATCGCTTCAAGGCTAAAGTGAATGATGAAGACTACAATGCCCTAAGTGTCATCGTCAATTACTTATATGATGTACATGTATTAACTCAAGTTCCTGCATCTGTCTTTTATCCTCGCCCTCGCGTCGATAGTACAGTTATCACCTTTGTGCCCAAGGTTGAAAGAGATAAGGAATTTGAAAAGAAATTTTTTAAATTAGTTAAGTTATCTTTTACCCAAAGAAGAAAGACTCTATATAATAATTTGCGAACAGAATATTCTTCTGAGCTAGTGGAAGATATGCTTAAACAATTAGATATGAAGACTAGTATCAGAGCTCAAGAGCTCAGTTTAGATGATTTCATGAAGATATATGAGGTGTTAAATGCGTGAGAGAGCCTATGCCAAGATAAATCTTTGTCTGAATGTAAAAAAACGAAGAGATGATGGCTATCATGAATTAGAAATGATAATGCTTCCTGTATCATATTATGACGAGATAGAACTCAGGAAAGCTAAAGAGATGAAGTATAGTTCTAATCGGGCATATTTGCGTTTTGATGATAAAAATACTATCGTCAAAGCTGTCGAATACATGAAGAATAAATATGCCATCAAAGATAATTTTTCTATCCATATCAATAAATTCATTCCTACAAGAGCTGGTTTAGCTGGAGGCTCTAGTGATGGAGCTTGCATCATTAGAATGTTGGATGAAATGTATAAATTAAATATGTCTTACGAGGAAAAGAAAGAAGCCAGTCTAGCCATTGGAGCCGATGTCTTTTTTTGTCTCATGAATAAGCCAGCTCTAGTTAAAGGAATAGGCGAAGAACTAGAATTCTTCCATGTGGATAACTTCTTTAATATCTTATTAGTTAAACCAAAAGAGGGTGTATCGACTAAGGAAGCCTTTAAGAAATTAAATCTTGAAATTTGTGACCATCCTGATGCTTATGCCTTAAAAAAAGCCCTCATTGAGAAAGATTATCCTAAGGTTTTAATGAATATGCAAAACAGTCTGGAGTCGTCATCATTTGAAATCTGTCCAAGCATCTTAAAGTTAAAGACGAAGTTAGAAGGCTATGGCTTTGACCATGTGTTAATGTCCGGTAGTGGTTCAACCTTAATTGCTATATCTAAAGATGTTAAGCTAGTCAATAGGGTGATGAAACAAATGCGGAATAGCCACTACTTTGCGGCCAAGGTTAAAATACTGAGTTAAGTATGTTAAATTCGTGTTAGAATTAAAGCGTGGAGGAGACAATGAATACAGGCATCATATTTGTCGATAAGCAGTTTCAAAAGAATCTAGCTCATCAGAGAATTTTAGATAAGAATCTGATTGATTATACCATTGACCATTTAAAAAAGGCAGGTAGTGATAAGATTATCATCATCAGTCAGAATGAGTATCAACATGCCGATGCAAAATGGCTCAATAATGTAAAAGAACTCTACTCAGAAATAAGTGACAGTTATGGAAAACTGATTATTACTGGTGTCAACTATCTCAATATCGATACAGATATTTATTCTTCTTTATATCGAAGTGTATCTAAGGCTTGTGTTGTAGTGAATGATGGTAAGGCCTTAAATATCTTCGCCTTAGATAGTGAGTTATTAAAAGATTACGAAGGCCTAGAATATGAGTCTTTCAATATTTCTAAAGATGACCTCTTAGAAGTGAATGATGTTGAAGATGTAATTGTCGCTAGTGAAAAGATGCGTCAAGATATCAATATGTTTCATCTACGAAATGGAGTTAGCTTTATTGATATTAATAATACTTATATTGGTGAAGATGTAAAAATATCTAAGGGTGTTATTATTTATCCTGATACTTATTTAGAAGGAAATAGCCAAATTGGCGAAAATACTATCATCACTGCTGGCAGTCATCTCATCAATGCGATTGTAGGCAAGAATTGTAAGATATTATCTAGTCGTATCAGCGATTCTATCTTGCATGATAATATCTCTCTTGGACCATATTCACATATCCGCATGGGTGCTGAAGTGATGGATAATTGCCGCATTGGTAACTTTGTTGAATTTAAAAAGACGACTTTTGGTCGTTTGTCACGCTCTGCCCATCTCACTTACTTGGGTGATTGTGAAGTAGGCGAAGATGTCAATATAGGTTGTGGTGTCATTACAGCTAATTATGATGGCGCTCATAAGTTTAAGACGACGATTAAGGATAGAGCCTTTATCGGTAGTAATTCTAATCTTATTGCCCCAGTGACTGTTGGAGAATGTGCACTTGTGGCAGCTGGTTCGACAATTACTAAGGATGTCGAAGATGGAGCGATGGCCATTGCCAGACAAAGACAGGAAATCAAGCCAGAATTTGGTTTCAAATATATAAATAAGGAGAAATAAAATGAAAGAAACTATTGTATTTGCATTGACAGCTAATGTTGGACTGGTCAATGAGATCTGTGATTATCTAAATGTAGAACCTGGCAAGATATCGGTTAAACATTTCGCTGATGGTGAAATACTAGTTGAACCTGAGCAGACTGTCAGAGGTAGAACAGTATATGTCGTTCAGAGTACTTGTAATCCTGTAACTGAACGTTTGATGGAACTATTAGTCAGTATTGACGCTTTAAAGAGAGCTAGTGCTGCTGAGATTAACTGTATCATTCCATATTATGGCTATGCGCGTCAAGACCGCAAAGCTTGCCCAAGACAACCAATTACCGCAAAACTTGTAGCTAATCTATTAGAGGCAGCTGGTGCTAACCGTGTTATTACTATCGACTTACATGCGACGCAAATTCAAGGTTTCTTCAATATTCCAACTGATGACTTAACAGCTATTCCAATGATAGCTCAATACTTCCGCAATAAGAATATCCCAACTGAAGACTTAGTTGTCGTATCGCCTGATCATGGTGGTACTACTAGAGCTAGAAGAATGGCTGAGCTTTTAGGCGCACCACTTGCGATCATTGACAAGCGTCGCCCTAGACCAAATGTTTGTGAAGCTAATAATGTCATCGGTGATGTAGCTGATAAAAACTGTATCGTTGTCGATGACATCTGTGATACTGGTGGATCTTTAGTAGCTGGTTGTGAACTATTAAAAGAGAAGGGTGCTAAAGATATCTATGCCGCTATAACTCATGGTGTTTTTTCAGGAAATGCGGCTGAACGCATAGAAAATTCACCAATCAAGGAAATGGTTGTCACAAATACTATTCCACTATCTGAAGAATTTAAAGCTAAGACTAATAAGGTAACTAGTCTATCAATAGCTTGGATGTTATCAAAGATTATTGAAGCTATTTCTAATCATGATTCAGTTAGTGCTGTATATTCAGTATTTGAAGATAGAACGAGTGAGAAAAGATAACTTAAGGTTATCTTTTTAAATTACTAACGATAATCTAACTTGTCTTGGCATACAATATAGCTATGAGAATACTGATAGTCGAAGATGAGCGAGATTTAAATTATATTTTAAATAAGGGATTACGCAAGAGTGGTTATGCCGTTGATAGTGCATATGATGGCCAAGAAGCTCTTGATTTATATCATGCCAATCAGTATGACTTAATCATTCTCGATTTAAATTTGCCTAAAATTGATGGATTAGAAGTTTTAAAAGAGATACGTAAGAATGATTTGAATACGAAAGTTATGATACTCAGTGCTCAATCGGCGATTGAGGAAAGAGTAAAAGGTTTGGATATGGGAGCCAATGATTATCTTATTAAACCATTTGACTTTCGAGAATTGGATGCTCGTATCAGAACATTGTTGCGTATCGATTTTAAATTGAATCCCAATATCTTAATTGTCAAAGATTTAACTCTCGATACTAATAGCGCCACTGTGCGTATCAAGAATAACGATGTGGAATTGACTCGTAAAGAATATGCCATTTTACATTACCTGATGATAAATAAGGGGCGGTTAATATCTAATGAAGAGATTTTTGAACATGTATGGAATAATGAGGCTGATGAGTTCTCAAATGCACTCAAGTTTCATATGCACAGTCTTAAGAAGAAACTCGCTAAGTATAGCGATGAAGAATATATAGAAAATAAAAGGGGCTTAGGCTATAAGGTGATTGTCGATGAAAAAGATTAGTATTAGGCTTAGGATCAGCATTTTGACAGGTATAGTCATCATGGTCGTATCACTTATAAGTTCTATCTATGCCTTAGGAAATTATAAAAGCTCAACTGAATCTATCAGGGACATGATAGCATATGAACCAAGTGTCACTGAAAATAGAGTGCTAGAAGATAGTATAGAAGCCTATATCTCAGGGGCGATGGCTGATGTTGATGATAGTATTAGATTGTATAATTATAAACTCAATGAGACTATGAGTGATTCTGATTATCAATTCTTTAGGTCCCAAGTTTTCTTTGGTTTACTGATGTCAGGTATTGGCATGGTCATCGCCTACTTTGTGAGCAAGAGGATATTATATCCTATCACTAGGTTGGCTGAGGATGTCGAGAATATTAAAGATGTCGATGATGTAAAACCATTAGTTATCTATAATGAAAAAGATGAAATAGGTAAGTTGACTAAGAGTTTTAATGAATTAATGAAAAGAACTAATGACTATACAGCTAAGCAGAAACTATTTGCATCTAATGTCGCTCATGAGTTAAAGACGCCACTATCGATAATGAAGGGCTCTTTACAACTCATTGACGAGAATTCTGATATTTCAGAATATAAGGAAGTATATAAGATGCAAGATAAGAATATTGATAGATTGAATAATATCATCAATAACTTACTAGTTGTAAAAGAAAATAATATCATCTTAAAGAGAGTTAGAATCGATGAGGTGGTTAGAAGTGTCATCGCCGATCAAGATAAATTGATTAAAGAGAAAAATATTGAAGTGCATCTATCTTTAAATAGAGTTACCTTAGAGACTAATGAGGATTTGATGTACAGATTGATATCTAATTTAGTATCTAATGCGACTAAGTATAATAAACAAGATGGTGATATCTTTATCGAACTAGATGAAGAAAAATTAATTGTGCGTGATAGTGGTATAGGTATGGAAGAGAAATATCTTGAAGATATCTTTGAGCCACTATTCTGTATCGATAAGTCACGCAGTAAAGATTTAGGTGGTTCAGGCCTAGGATTATCGATTGTTAAAGATATTTGTAATAGTTTGGGATATGATATAGATGTACATAGTAAACTATCGTATGGTAGCGAATTTATTATCAGTTTTCATAAAGATAAAAAAAGGCTAGAAAGAAGAGGTTAAGATATGAGTGAAAAGGATTTTTTGAACCAGTTTTCTAATGAGAATAAAAAACCGGACAGCTTTAAAGAAGAGGAAAGAATACCTATTCAAAAGGAAAGAAAACCAATTAAGCCATGGATGATTATCATTCCTGTTGTCGCTTTATTTGTAATAGGTATTATTGTATGGTTCTTATTCTTTAGACCTAATATTGAGATGCCAGACTTCCTTGGCAAGACTAAGGACGATGTAGCTCAATGGGTGACTCAACAGAATATTACTAAGACAGGTATAGTCTTTAATGAAGAATATTCTCTTGAATATGATGATGGACAGATTATGGAACAATCAGTCAATGCGGGTACCATGGTCAGAAATGATGTCAAAATTACATTTAGATTATCGCTTGGTCCAGACCCAGATGAAGAGATAACCTTCCCTGATGTCATGAGCATGACACAAGATGAATTAAATGATTGGAAGGAAGAGAATAAATTATTAAATACAAGAATAACTACAAGTTTCAGTAGTGATGTGGAAGAAGGTAAACCAATTAGCTTTAGCTTCAGAGGTTGCGACGCTGATACATTCACTCGTGGCTGTACTTTAAATATCTCAGTTTCCAAAGGTCCTGCACCTGCTGGAACTGTACAGATTACAGATTTTAAAAACAGTGCTCTCGCTTCAGTCGAATCTTGGGCTCAAACTAATAAAATTACTTTAGATATCAAATATGCTTTTAATGAGACTATTGCCGCCGGTTCAGTTATTTCAACATCGCCAGAATCTGGCAAGACGATTAAGGAAGGCGAGAAATTAACTGTTATCGTATCGCAAGGCAAGGGCGTGGAAGTTCCTGATTTCGCTAAGATGGCAAATAAAGAGATTGATAAATGGCTAGAAGATAACGCAAGCTATGTCAATGTGACAAAGAAATATTTTAATAAGACGGGTTATGTAGTATCACAAAGTGTCAAGACAGGCGGCATGATAGGTACGGAAGATAAATTAGATATCACTTTAAATCTAGGAAAATCTTTCTATCTTGAAGACTTAGGCTTGAGTGAGAGTCAGATTATCGGCATGCAATATGATAAATTAGTTGATTGGACTAATAATAATCGCTACTTAGGTATCGATGCCTATGCTGGTCAATGGGGCGAGAATACTTCTGTATATTCTGAAAGCCATGGTAAAGGACAAATTGTTTCAGTTGAATGCAGCGGCTATTCTGATGGCAAGATATATGATTGTAGTGGAAGATTACCTCTTGATGTACGCTTTAGTGTTGTCGTATCTAAGGGTTTAGTTAAAGAAATAGATATTTCTGGAGCTGTCAATAAGGATGATACATATAATGTTCCTAAGCTTACATCTATCTTGTCGGAAGCAGGTATCACTTTCCAAAATAATACCAGTGGTCTAGTTTGCGAATTATATTTAAACGGAACAAAGGTTTTAAATAGTCAAAGCACTATCCGTGTAATATTAGAAGAAGATACTGTTGTACTTAGAGATTCTAGCGTTGCCATCGATGATCCATCGACTGTGAGCGCAACTGAATAAATGAAAGGAAAAAGATTATGAATTTCTTTAATCGAGCAATTAAAAATGTGACACGAAAATGGTCAAAGTCAGTCTTATTACTGATTACATTTTTGGTCATCGGCAATTTTGTCATCGTCGGTTTAGGTATATCACAAGCGGCTAATGACGCTAAAACTATCACCAGACAGAAGATGAGAGCTGTAGTCACCATGTCGATAGACTATGATGCAGTAAATGAATATGTGAATAATTTGACTGATCAAGACGAGATAGACGAATTCTATAGTCACTATCCTAATGTGACAGTAGAAGATGTTCGATCTATCTTACAAGATTCAAGAGTTAAGACAGCAAATGCAACGCAATTCCAGACTGTTTATCAAGTGCCAAATTCAACAGTTGACTTTATTCATTTGAACAATTCAGCAGAAAACAATGGCGGAGGCCAAAGTTGTTATGTTGATGCTAATGGTCAAGAAATATGCACTGAGTATCAGCAGCCGGTATTCGGTATCAAGACAAACTACTTCCCTAGCATGATTGAGATTGAAGATAATGAATTTCAAATTGTTGAAGGACGTTTCTATAGTCAAGAGGATATAGATAATTACAATAATGTCGTAGTAGTGTCTGAGGCTTTTGCAGAATTAAATAATCTTTCAGTTGGTGATCACTTTGAAATTACGATGTATGACAGTGCTTCTTTAAACAATGGTTATTTGAGCCAATATAATATTACCGAGGAAGAGACGAGATTAGATTTGGAAGTTATTGGTATCTATAGTCATAACCGTCAAATTACACCTGATTCAGAAAGATTCGATTATACCTTCCCATATGAGAACTATGACAATGTTTTCTTGATGCCAATGACTTCGTTAATTGCTTATCAAGTACCTATTTCACAAAAGATATTTGATCATGATGCAGAGCTATATCCAGATCAAGAATACTATCAAAATCCAAACAATCGACCAAGTATGGATAATTTGAGCCAATATGGTTTAAGCGAGGTAACTTTACTATTGAATGATCCATTAGAGGTAGATCAATTTATCGAAGATTATAACGGCAATTTGCGCCAGTTTATTAAACTTGATGCCAATAATGAAGAATTTGAAAGATTATCTAGACCACTAGATACATTGAGTTTATATGCAAATTTCATCGTATGGTTAGTTGTTATCAATGCGATTATCATTATCACGCTAGTTACAGCTTTAACTTTAAAGACTAGAGAATATGAAATTGGCGTACTGCTTTCTGTCGGTGCCAGCAAGCTCAAAATTGTAGCTCAATTTTTCGTAGAATTAGCGATAATCGCTATTATTGGTTTCACTCTATCCATTGTTACTGGCAGCATGATTGCTAATCAAGTAGGTCAGTCCGTCCTGAATTATCAAATTGAAAGCAGTGGGGTCAATGAAAATAATGGTAATGATATTTGGGTTGATAATGGCATGGAAAGTGTCTGGGATACTGACTATACGACGGATGTAACTCTAGAAGATTTCGTCGCCGAATATAATGTCAGCATCTCTCCAGTGATTATTGCTGAGATATATGTTGTCGGCTTAGGAATTGTGTTAGTATCTATTCTGATTCCGTCTCTTATGATAATGCGTTACAATCCTAAACGCATCTTGATGAACCAGAATTAGAAAGGGATTAATATGTCAGAGATATTAAGATTAGAAAATATTAACTATTCATATATTGATGGTGGCTATGAAAGACAGATATTAAAGAATTTGAGTTATACCTTTGATAGCGGCAAGTTTTATACTATTTTAGGACCTTCAGGTTCTGATAAAACTACTCTGCTTTCGATTATTGCAGGATTAGATAATCCTAAGAGTGGTGAATTATATTTTGAAGGAGAGAATATCAAAAAGATAGGTCTTCATCAATATCGCCGCAACAAGATTGCTATCGTCTTCCAACAATATAACTTGATTGGTTATTTGACGGCTCTAGAAAATGTCGAATTAGCGATGGCTGAAACGGATAATAAACTTCCTAATGATAAAAAAGCAGTAGCCTATAATCTCTTAGAAAAATTTGGCATTGTAAAGACTAAGGCAAATCGTCTGGTTGGCCAATTATCCGGTGGTGAACAGCAACGTGTCGCTATCGCTAGATCTCTTGCCAGCAATGTCAATCTCATCTTTGCTGATGAACCTACTGGTAACTTGGATACAGCTACCGAGAAAGAGATAATCGGTGTCTTTAAAGAACTAGCTCATGACTTCAATAAGACAGTAATTGTCGTCACGCACTCTGATGCGGTAAGCCAGATGAGTGACCAACGTTTGATGTTGCAAGATGGAGTGTTAAAGAATTTGTGATGATCACAAATTCTTTCTTTTATTTCTATGAAAAAGATTATTATAAGTCTTTTATGCATCATGCTTACAGGTTGCAGTATCTATGATAGTCAAATAGCTGGTTCGATTAATGAAATAGATAATATAGGTAATATAGAAGAGGAAGTAGAAGAGAGAGAAAATATTGCCTATGATAGTCCTATTGAGCAAGTAAGTACTTGGCTTATCGAAAATGGCAGCCTAGTTAGTGATTTAAGTAATAAGAATATAACGATGAATGCTAATGAATATGATGTCATCTTATATAAAGATAATTTTTATCTAGTATCAGGTAATAATTATGAAATTAACTTTGATATCTATGCTGATAGAGAATTAAATGTGATACTCAGAGTAGATGATGGGGATGGCCATAGTCTCTTAGAAGAATATTTTACGATTAATAGTGAAAGCCAAAATCTTTCCTTTAACTTTACAATGGAATATGTGGATACTTGGTTAGGAAATATCGAATTTATTATCACTAATAGTAATGGTGGTAATGTGCATATTGATAACTTTAGGTTAATACCTGAAGAAGATGTGATTAGTGGCATAGCTATCAACCAACTGGGCTATCTTAGCAACTATCATAAAAGAGTAGCTTTCTCTTATAATCAAGGAGATTATTTCAATGTTTATAGAGAGAATGGGGAATATGTAGCTACTTATCCCATTGGTAATGGTTATGACGATGATGAAAGTGGTGAATATAATTTCCAGGGCGATATCAGTGACTTAGAAGCTGGTACTTATTACATCATGACGGAGATAGGCACTAAATCTGAGTCTATTTATATTGGCGATAATATATATGATGGTGTCTTAGCTGACAGTTTAAAATTTATCTTCTTACAACGTTGTGGTATGGCAATAGATGAAGAATATTCGACTGTCTTTGCCCATGACAAATGTCATGATGAAGATGCCTTAGTCTATGGCTTTGATAATTATTTAGATGTGACAGGTGGTTGGCATGATGCAGGTGATTATGGTCGTTATGTACAAACTAATGCGAAAGTGATAGCGGATTTATTATTTGCCTATTATTTAAATCCTGAGGTCTTTAATGATGATTTAGGCATCACAGAAAGTGGCAATAATATTCCAGATATACTTGATGAAGCTAGGTATGGCTTAGATTGGCTTATGAAACTACAAAAGGATGATGGCAGCGTCTATAATAAAGTGACGACGCAAAATTTTGCCGATACTATCATGCCTGATGAAGATGATGAATTATTATATGTCTTACCTGCTTGGTCTTTGACTACTGCCTCATTTGCGGGAGTGATGGCTATGGCTTCTATCGTCTATGAAGATATCGATAGTGCTTTCGCCAATGAATGCAAAGAAAGAGCCTTACAAGCAGGTTCATATCTAAAGTGGCAAAAAGACTTAGTTGTCATCAATAATCCTAGTGACTTTCATACTGGTCAGTACTTGGATGGCGATGAAAGTGATGAACGTTTATTTGCCTATATAAGCTTATATCTAATCTCGGAAGATGAAGAATATCTAAATCTAGCTAAAGAGTTATATTATAATATCCCTTTTATTGAACCCTTAGAAGTAGCTAATATGAGCTTATATTCTATCATTTTGATATTAGAAAATGATATTGATGAAGAGCTAAAAAAAGATACTTTAGAAAATTTAGAAACCGCTGCTATGCAATCGGCAAATGAGAGTATAACTAAGACTTATCACTATCCATATGGCATCTATCCATGGGGCTCTAATGCCTATGTAGCTTTAGATATATCCTTATTGATGATAGCTTATCGCTATATAGGCCATGATATCTATAAAGAGGCAGCTATCGATGAACTAGCTTATATCTTTGGTTTAAATGCTATGGATATGAGCTTTGTGACAGGTTATGGTACTAACTACCCTCATAATATTCATCACCGCATAACGATGTATAAAGATGAAGAGATAAGCGGTGCTCTAGTGGGTGGTGTTGACCAATGGTTTTCTGAAGGTAACTTAGCTGCTTATATCAGTGAAGAGACAGCTAATGCCAAACGCTATGTCGATGCCGAAGATAGCTATTCGACTAATGAGGTAGCTACTTACTATAATTCTTCACTAGTCCTTGCTTTGAGCTTCTTTGATTGAGGAAGAATTTGACTAAATAAAAAGAACATATTACAATATTAAAGCGTATCATTAAGAGGTATCAATTATGGAAATCGTATTATTAGTATTAGCTATTTTATTAATATTATTATCACTACTTCAAAGTGGTAAATCTGATGGTTTGAGTGCTTTTACTGGTTCTGGTGATTTAGGTCTATTCCAAAATATCAAAGAGAGAGGGCCAGAAAAGTTAATCTCTAACTTGACCATGGTTGTCGGTATCGCCTTTTTCGTTCTAGCGATCGTCATCAGAATGTTTGACTAAGGAGTAGTAAATACTCCTTTTTTATTGAGGAAAATATGAATAGAATTATAGAATTATTAAATAGTTATAATCATGCGTTATCTTTAGATGAACTAAAGGATTTTTTAGCTATTTCTAGTAGCACTGACTTCAAGCAACTCATCAAAGATATCAATCATTTGATTGATAGCCATATCATCTTTGAATATGATGGCAAGTATGATTTGACTGAAAGAGAAAATCGTTATATTGGTGAAGTTATTCTTAAGCGTAATGGTAAGAGCTATATTTATGAAAATGATTTAGCTTATGAAGTTATCAATAAGTTTAACTTGCCGCTTTTAAATCATGATGAAGTAGTTTATGAGAAAAAGAATATGAAGGCCTATGTCTTAAATATTCTTAAACATAAATTGGTCTATGTGGTAGGTCTTATTCGCATCAGAAATAATAAAATCTATTTTTATCCTGATGAGGATAATTTTCCTAAGGGCTATAAGATAGTCAATAGTCATGAGTATAAATTGAGGGATAAATTAAAAGTCAGAGTTTATATTTCTGATTATGAAAAGAAAGAATTGCGCATTGAACGCATCATCGGTCATCTATATGATACAGATGTACAAGAGGCATCTTTGTTATATAGCTATGATATTCCGATGGAATTTTCAAGGACGGCTTTAAATGAAGCAGAATCTTTAGAAAAGACTATCAATATTAGTGATTATCCTAGTCGTCATGATCTTAGTGAAGAGATGGTTATAACTATTGATGGTGATGATGCCAAGGACTTTGATGATGCCATCAGCGTATCAAAAAAAGATGACAAGTACTTATTAAAGGTCCATATTGCCGATGTGAGTCATTATGTGACCATAAATTCAGCTCTAGATAAAGAAGCATATAAAAGAGGTACTTCTATCTATTATCCTGATCATGTGATACCGATGTTGCCCTTTGCGTTAAGTAATGGTCTATGTTCATTAAGACCAAATGAAAAACGTTTAGCGATGACGGTTGAAATGGAAATGGACAATAGGGGCGAAGTCTTACAATATGATATCTATGAATCGATTGTTGAATCTAAACATCGAATGACTTATGCCAAAGTTAATAAGATACTTGCAGGTGATGAAGGGCTCATAGCTGAATATAGTGATATCTATGAAATGTTGAAAGAAGCTTATGAATTATCAAATATCTTGAGCAATAAGCGTAAAGAAAAGGGTGGCATAGAATTTGATAGTGATGAGTGTAGCTTTAAGATAGTTAATAATGAAGTTGTTGATGTCTATATTAGAGAAAGAGGTAAAAGCGAGAGAATCATTGAAGATTTTATGATTGAAGCTAATGTATGTGTAGCTAGTCATATGCATTATTTAGAATATCCAATGATATATCGCAATCATGACAATCCTAAAGAAGATAGACTAGATCAATTTATTAGCTTTGTCGAAAATCTATCTTATCATTTCAAGGGCAATAAAAAAGCTATAAGAGCCAAGCAATTAGCTGATTGCCTCGAACATTTTAAAGATACAATCTACTACCCTATGGTTTCTAATTATTGTCTAAGATCGATGGCTAAAGCTAAATATGATAATATCGCAAATGGTCATTATGGTTTAGGACTAGATTATTATTGTCATTTTACTTCACCAATTAGACGTTATCCAGATTTAGTAGTTCATCGCATGCTCAAAGAATATGTCATCAATCATGATAAAATAGGAAGTGAAGAAAAAGATAGTGAGAAGAATGCCTCTATTGCTCAAAAGTGCAATGATAGAGAAAGAACAGCTGTCGAATTAGAAAGAGATTTACAAGACTTCTATAAGTGCAAGTATATGCAAAGACATGTCGGTGAGATATATGAAGCTGTCATATCATCGATTACTAATTTTGGATTTTATGTTAAACTAGAAAATACAGTAGAAGGTCTCGTTCACATTAAGACATTAGACGGGTTTTATGAGCTAGATGAAGATGGTTCTTTAAGAAGCGATACTAAGGCTTATGCGATAGGAGATATTGTTAAAGTTAAGTGTAAAGAAGTTGATATGCGAAGAAATAATATCGATTTCATTTTATATCAACCTCGTAAGAGACAGAAATGGATATAAATTATGGATGGAATTAAAGATGTAGCAGTAAATAAAAAAGCTTATCATGATTATTTCATTGAAGAAAAATTAGAGGCTGGTTTAGTTTTACTAGGAACGGAGATTAAATCAGTTCGTAAGGGTAAGGTACAACTCAAAGAAGCTTATATCTCTTTTATCAATGGAGAAGCCTATATCAAAGGTATGAATATATCTGCTTATGACCATGGCAATAGAAATAATCATGATGAGAAAAGAGATCGCAAGTTATTATTAAATAAAAGAGAGATAGTCAAGTGGAGTTCTAAAGTAAAGACTCAAGGTTTTACTGTAATTCCCTTAAAGATTTATCTCAAAAATGGACTGGCTAAATGTGAAATAGCTTTAGCTAAGGGTAAATCTCTATATGATAAAAGAGAAGATGCCAAGGTTAAAACAATGAAGATGGAAGCTTTAAAAGCTATTAGAAGATAAGAAGGAGGCACTATGTTTTTTGAATTCGGAATGTTTTATAGCATGGTCTCAATCATATTCTCATTAATTTTTGTAATGATCTTTGTGATTGTTATCAAGAGAATTATTCAATGGAATAAAGATAATCATGCACCTAGATTAAAAGTATTTGCGACTGTTGTAAGTAAACGTCAAAATATCTCAAGAAATGGCAATCATCGCTATACACATTATTATGTTACTTTTGAACTCAGTGAAGGTGACAGAATAGAATTTGACATCGATGGTATTGACTATGGCCAATTAGTAGAGGGAGATTGTGGAACACTTACTTATCAAGGTTCTAGATTTTTAGGTTTTGATCGTGAATTTAATGAGAGATATTAATTAATAGAGGTTTTCTTGAAGGGGATAAGATTATACGTTTGGCTTATGGGCACTAATATGTTCATAAGTGCTTTTACATTTGGGGGAGGATATATTGTCGTGCCTATGGTACGACAATTTTTCGTAGCTAAAAAGAAACTATTTAGTGAAGAAGAGCTCATTGATATGGCAGCAGTAGCTCAATCAACACCCGGTGCAATAGCTATTAACTTAGCGGCTTTGGCTGCTTATAGAGTAGCTGGTAAGGTTGGTGCCATCATCAGTGTCGTTTCAGCCATAATGCCACCACTAATCATCTTATCTATCATCTCTGCCTTTTATAATATCTTTATCACTAATCCTATAATAGTAGCGATACTAAAAGGCATGGAAGCAGGTGTAGCAGCCTTAATGGTCGATTTAATTATTGATATGTGTGCAGTGATATTAAAAAAGAAGTCCTTACTATTATCACTCATGATACCGGTATCCTTTATTTGTAACTACATCTTAAATATCAATGTCGTTTTGATACTCGTATGTTCAAGCTTAATTTGCATCATCCATGTTCTATATAAAAGAGGTATGGCACAATGACTGTCATCTGGATATTATTTTTAGTTTTCTTAAAGATAGGTCTTTTTAGCATTGGTGGAGGCTATGCCATCATCCCGATGATACAAGAAGAAGTGGTGGAGAAATTCGCTTGGATTTCTGAAAAGACCTTTACAGATATCATCACTATCTCGCAAATGACGCCAGGACCCTTAGCCGTCAATACATCAACATTTGTAGGATTACAAGTTGGCGGAATATTAGGAGCTATTGCTGCTACTGTCGGTTGTATATTATGCGGTGTCATCATTTCTATCGCCTTATATAAGTTCTTTCAAACTTATCAAAATTCTGAATATGTCCTAGAAGTATTAAATGGTCTAAAGTCTGCCTCCCTTGGCTTAATCATCTCGGCTGCAGCTACCATTATTCTTCTAGCCTTTTATGGTACCAGCGAGGTAAGCAATTATCTATCTTTTAATTACATAGCATTAATAATCTTTGCACTATCATTTATCATTGTTAGAAAGTGGAAAGTCAATCCCATCTCAATCATTATCTTAAGCGGCATTTTAGGCTTTGTCTTTTATTCCTAAAATATTCACCATGCATAAATAACTGTGATAATATTATTATGTTACAAAAAGCGCGAGTGGTGAAATTGGTAGACTCGCTAGATTCAGGTTCTAGTGCTGTAAAAGGCGTGCGGGTTCAAGTCCCGCCTCGCGCACCATATATTGAAATTAAGGTCTCTAGTGAGACCTTTTAATAAAGATGGGTATAGATTAATAATTCTTAATTATTTGGAAATTTTAGAAGGTTGATAAGCCATAGTCAAAAAAGCTATAAAAATCATAATCATGCCTATGATGCTTGGCATTGTCAGGTTTGCTTGAAATAATATGACATCCCAGATATTTGATAAGGCTGGTTCGAGAATACTCAAAAATGCCGCTTTTGTTGCTCCTAGCTTGCGTATGCCTAGGGTCATGAATATTGTTCCTAAAAGGTCGGTAATGATACCACCGGCTATCATGCATAGATATACTTGAGGTATTCTAACTATGATAAGTTGTTCACTGAATAACGCAATTACAATTGCGGTTAAAACTCCAAATAAAGAATTGTAGAAAAAGAGTTTAAAAGGTCCTATTTGAGTCATCGCACTATGAGCCTGTCCAAAAACATAGATAGCAAATGTAAAGGCTGAAGCCAGTGCTAGAATAGTTCCAAAGAAGTTCATGCTTCCACCTGTATTAGACAGTATTAAGCCCATTACCATTAATGCTGATGCCAGGCATACACTAGTACTAACTTTTTCCCGATATAATATAATACCGGCAATAGTAACAATTATAGGATATGCATAGTGACAAAGCGATGTTGATCCCACTGACATCTCCGTAACTGCCAAAGATATTAGCCAGATGGTTATCGAAGTTCCCATGCTTCCATAAAAAAGTGAAGCTTTTAACTGTTTAGATGTCATTTTAAAATTTTCTTTTTTTAAGGCCAAGAATATTCCCATTGCAATGCAGGCGCTGCTTAAGCGAATTATAGTGAGCATCAGACTGTTAATACTATAATCAGATACTAGTGCAGTCCAAACCCCAGTAAATGAAAAGCATATGCCAGATAGAATCATCAATAATACACCCATCATACATCCTCCCTAGATAATTTTTCTTGGCTGGTCAAAGACCATAGTTATAAAACAAGCGAAAATAAGAGCTATATCTAGCAGACTTGTCAGATTGAATTTTGTACCAAAAAAATAAGATATCCCAAACGAAAGATAAACCTGGCTCTAGTACGCTCAAGAAAGCGGCTTTACTGGCTCCTACCTTGCGAACGCCCATAAACATAAAAACATGAGTTCTAATATCGGTTACAAACATAAATTTCCCAGTTACTGTCGCAATGACGATAGCTGCTATAAATCCAAAGAGGGAATTATAGAAAAATAGCTTTAGAGGTTCAACTTCAATCATCAGGCTATGTTCTTGACCGAAGACATAAAGACCGAAAGTTATTGCTGATCCCAAACCTAGAAAGATACCGTATAAAGTCATTGCCCCACCGCTATTGCATAGGAATAATCCGCTGAGCATAAATAATGAGGCGAGTATTTTTAACCTTCCGAACCTTTCTTTATACAGTACTAGCGATGCTAATGAAACAAGTATTGGATAGGCATAATTGCACATGGTCGCAAATCCTAAAGACATCCGCTGTACCGCCATTGACATAAGACATATAGTTAATGCCGTGCCAGAAATTCCAAATACAATACAAGCGCCAGTTTGTTTTTTTAGTTAGAGACATATCCGGTTTCTTAAATAACAATATAGTGCCTGAAACTAAAACGGAATAGGTGAGACGAATTACTGTAAGCATAATATCACTAACTGATGAATTGCCTACAAAAGCAGTCCAGGTTCCTTTGAATGAATAACATATTCCAGAGATAATCATAAACAAAATGCCCAAAATAATACCCCCAAACGGATAGTTGCACTTCGTTTTATATTGTTTTAAAATGATGATATGAAAGCGGATACAAACAAACTCTTGACCATTGATCATTTTAAACTGGCACTTTTTGATTTATTGTCTAAAGAAGACATCGATAATATTGGAATCAATGACTTATGTCGCAGAGCCGGTTACTCTAAGCAGACATTTTACCGATACTTTGAGAATAAAACCGATTTTATTAATCAATTAATTTCTGATGAGATAGTTCTTTATCAGGAAATTATTGAGCAAACGGTCAAGTCTTTTGGTGGAAGTATTAGAACTGATGAAGATATTAAGAAAATCAGAATGGCAACCTTTAATCACATATATAAAAGACGCATTTATTATAAGAATTTATTTAAGTATGCCTGCTTTAGAGATTTCAGAATTGCTTTGGTAGAATTTTTAAAACAGAATGATAAGTTGCCAATATTTACATTTGCAAATAATGCAGTGAGCAATATCGATTACTTGAACTATGTCTGTTCTTATTTTCATTATGGAACCATTGATTTTTGGGTAAATGAAAATTTCGCTCACTCGGTTGAAGAGATTGTCGATATTTTTTACCAGACTTTAAAAGGCATTGGCTTTGTTTCTTTAAATGCCTTGGGTATAAATTATGATAATATCCATAAAAACAGATGCTAGTATCTGTTTTTATATTTCATGAACTGAATTAGGGACAACCCTTTTTTTGTTTTGCCAAAACTTAAAGCCGTAGAATAGCATGCCTAAAACAATCCAAGCCATCGATGACCAAAAGCCGATGTCGCCCATATATCCAGGAAAAATTGGAACAATGCAATTCAAAACCATGAATCCGCAAAATAAAGTTGAAATGATTGCGATGCCTATTCCACCTTTAAGTTTATAAGGCCTCTCCATGTCAGGTTCCTTGATTCGCAATTTGATAAAACAAAGACAAGCTATCATCCATCCTACAGCAAAACCGAAAGAACCTATAGTTGATAAGACATCGACAACACCCATGCCTAGGAATGGACCAATAAGCATAATTACGGCACAAAAAACATTAGCGACATATGGCGTATCTTTTTTGTCAACCTTGGCAAATACGCTTGGAATAAGATTGTTACGCCCTAAACTCATCATTAAACGCGAGCTAGCGACATAAAATGAATTCCATGTAGTAAATAGGCCTGCAGCTGCACCAATAATAGTAATCCAGTACATTACTGTTCCAAAAAAGCCAGGATATAATTCAATCATCAAATTAGATAATACTGGAATATCTAATGAAATCAAGGAAAGCCAAGGATACGAACCAGCAGAGCTTAATATTATTAATAGATAGAAAACACCAGCTGCTACAACTGTTGATGCGACGATTTTCCCCATTTTATGTTTATCTACGCCTTTTGCATCTTCGATAGATTGTGGTATCGTATCAAAACCAGAAAAATACATTGGTGTTAAAGCACAAACGCATATAATGCCCGTTATAATACTGTTGTGTGGCTTGTCTTCCATTATTTCATAAACCGGAAGCAAGTTGGAGGAGTCGAATTTTATTGCGGTAACAACGATGCAAATAAAAGCAGAGACAATTAAAACAATTGTAAGGATATTTTGGAAACTAGATATGGCTTTAGTTCCACTCCTGTTTATTAACACAATTCCGATGCCGATGATTAGGCTGACTATGACAGGATATAAGCGGATATCGTAGCCTGCAAAATTATATAGTATCGGTCCGCTATTTAATCCAGGAATGATGTGAGCCAATATTTCTGTTATGGATACAGTCTCAAAAGGTAGTATTCCTGCATAAGCCAACAGTAAAAACCAGCCAACAACAAATGAAACTGTGTCGCCAAAAGCTCTTTTGCCATAGGCGACAGCTCCACCAGCAATCGGCATGGCTGAAGCCAGTTCGGCAAAGATTAAACCTACAAAGATAAAGATAACCATAGAAATAGCAAAGCCTAACGATGACATTATCGGACCTCCACCGGCAATGATTAGACGGTGCAGAGTAATTGACCAACCGACGCCAATGATGGCCCCAAATCCTAAAGTAAATAAATCAAAGATGCCAAAACCTTTCTTTTTTTTCATATTTTCACCTCCCTTGGTGTGCTAAAAAGGTCTAACAAAAACACAGGCAAAAAACCATGTGTTTTTGTGTATGATAAATGATTTTCAAAGATTTAAAGTATTAGTAATTTAGCACATTCCAAGCATAGACCAGAACGGTACTGAAGCTAAGAACGCCACAAGATTGATTATCATAAAGGCGATATCAGCCTTGAGAAAATACTTTTCATCAATATTCTCTTCTCCACCACAGGCCCCATAACAAATAAGGATGTTGGAATGCGTATATAATGGATAGAAAATAACTGATGATCCATAAATTACAACGCAAGCTATCCAAGGGTCCATGCCTAAGCTAACAGCTAGTGGATAAATGATAGCGACCATTAAAGTATTTGTTGCGGTTTGAGCAACGAATAGACGCACAACATAAGTAAGAATACAAATAACAGCAACAAATAGATATGGATTTGTTAAAGTAGCTGCAATTGGCTCAAGGACTGAACCTAACCAAACATCAATGCCGACAGTTGAGAAGACATTAGAGAATCCAAGAGTTGAACCGATAAATACTACTAATGGCCACAGGCTACTAGAGACAAATTCTTCTTTGCCGATTACTTTAGTAAAAGTTAAAACTGTCATACCCAAAATGCATACTACTACGGCACCTATGCCAGTTGTGCTTTCTAAGATAAACATGATTAGACAGCATGCCATGACAACGGCAGTGATAATTTCATTGCGACTTAATTTTCCAATGGCCTTGAATTGTTCGGCAATATATTCTTTTGAAAGCTCTTTTATATTTGGCTCCTTATATGTATATTTAGTAAAAAGATACATTCCGACAATAACAATAATAGCCCATGGTAAACTACGAATAAGCCAAGTAATCCATGTATAAGTCGCTTGAGTATCAGCTGGCAAAAGACCTAAGACCATATATCCTTGGAAAGATGCATTGACATAAACATTACCGGTAATGTTAAAACCAATCCATAATGCCATAAGTAGTCCGAAGCGGCCTGCACCTCTTTTAGCTAGACCCAATTCATCGGAAATGCCTAATACCAAGGCTCCCATGATAGCACATTTTGCCGAAGTCGAAGGAATCAGTGGTGCGATGATGATACCCATTATGACAATTGAGAGCAATTGTCCAGCATATGTCGGTTTAAAGAATTTTAAAGAATAAAGCGATAGACGTTTTAATAGTCCGCTCTTTTTAACAGCTGCTCCCAAGCCCATAGTAGCAACTATAAGCCAGAAAGTAGACCCTGCAAAACCAGAAAATGCAGTATTAAAACTAACAGCTCCGCTGACAAACCATAAAGCACCCATGGCCATGGTTACCATGTATTCGCCAACCAAGCCGAGCATTAAATTGATAATACCCCATACAAATATTCCGAGTACAATCAAACCTTCTTTAGTCAATAATCCGCTTGGTTCAATAAATAAAGCGATATAAAGACCCAAGACTATCGAAATGACTTCTATGACATATTTTACTGTCATATTATTTTTTTTAGCTGTCATATTTATACCTTCCTAATAAGCAAATAGGGCACAGCGGCCCTATTTTTAATGATTAAATTATAGGCCGATAATACATCCATCGCCACGCGGATCAGTGCCGCCGACTAAGGTATTTTCATCGGTTAACAGAATAATTTGGCCTCGGCCAAATGGACGATCACAATAAGCTCCTGTATAGGCATCTTGTAAAGTTAATTGGTGTCCCATGAAAGCAAGTGCTTCTACTGTAGCTGGGTTGAAATGTGATTCCATGTCAAATTTCTTACCAGCACTCCAACAGAAACGTGGAGCATCAAGGGCATCTTGTGGATTCATATGGAAATCAATCATATTCATAGCTACTTGCATATGGCCTTGCGGTTGCATAAATCCACCCATTACACCAAACGGACCGACTGGTTTTCCGTCTTTCATCAAGAATGCTGGTATTATTGTCTGATATGGACGTTTGTGTGGTCCTGCATTGTTTATATGGCCATCTTCGATAGTAAAAGTTGCACCTCTTGATTGCATTACCAGTCCATATCCAGGGATAGTACACATTGAACCGAATGGGCCAAAACATGATTGAATCATTGAAATCATATTTCCTTTTGTATCAGCAGCACAGAAATAGCAAGTATCACATTCATCTGGATTACCAGCTTTAAAATCTTGAGCGATTGTTTCGTCGATGAGAGAACGACGATGATTCATATATTTTTCTGATAATAATTTTTCGCAAATGCCTTTTGGCATATAGCCTGGATCGCCGACATATTTCTTAGCATCAGCAAATGCTAACTTAATTGCTTCCATTTGTAAATGCTTAGTTCTTGGATCACTGAATGACGTTGGATCAAAATGATATTTATCAAGGATACCCAACGCAATTAGTGCTGTGATACCTTGACCATTAGGTGGCAATTCACATATTTCATAGCCATGATATTTTACTCTTAATGGTTCATGCATCACTGGTTCGAATCCCACAAAATCTTCCATTTCCCATAAGCCGCCGTTTTTGTGTGATTCCGCAACAATCGCTTGAGCTAATTTTCCACCCTTGTATAAAGTGTCTCCATTTGTTTCTACAATCTCTCTTAACAGGCGTGCCATATTTGGGTGTTTAACAAGTTGTCCTGGTTCTGGTGTTTTACCGCCTGGGAAGAATTCGTCATCAAAAGTCTTTAGCTGATCTTCTGTCAAACGATTTTTCATAGAATCACGGCGCCATTTGAAGGAACCTTGAACATAAGGAGTGATTGGATGTCCTTCTTCAGCTGCCTGTATAGCTGGTTCAGCGACTTCTGCTAAAGACATGGTTCCAAATTCTTTTAACAGTTTAATCCATCCAGCAAAACATCCTGGGACAGTAGTTGAATCCCATCCGCCAGCAGGAATCTTGCCCTCATAACCTTTGGATTTAATATATTCTTCTGTTAATTTGTAAGGTGACCAGCCTGAAGAAGACATGCCATGCAATTTGTCTTTAGCCCAAACAATGGCAAAATTATCACTGCCAAATGTTGTGGCTGCTGGCTCAACTATAGGCAAAATCATTGCCATGGCAACACAGGCATCGATTGCATTGCCGCCTTTTTCTAACATCCTTAAGCCAGCTTCAGAAGCTAGTGGGTGAGATGAAGCAACCATGCCATGTTTGGCATAGACACTTCTTCTACGAGAATTAAAATGATAGGAATACGGATCGAACTTTAACATAAAATCACCTCTTTCGTCTGTATAATTCATATTCCAGAACGCGGTTGTTACCGCTTTCAATTTACAATTCTATATTAGAATAATATGCTAAAAAAATAATTGACTTTTTCAGTAAAAAAGTTCCATTTTTAAAAGTTTTTATTGCAGGTATCAGTTTTACTATAAGGCTAATGTAGGAATAATGTATTCAGCTAGTTTAAGCCTCATTCTAATTGCGATAGTGATGATAACATCATTATTAATTCTAGTTGTCAATAGTCATATCGTCTAATTACTGAGTATGGTTGACGTTCAATCCATCGTACGTTTTAGAATAGCTATTGATATTTATAATTATCAATTATTCGATAAATCATATATTTAGTTATCCATACCGATGATACAAACATAGAAAAAAGAGATATAACTATTTATTAAGAATCATACTAAATTCAAATATTGAAAGAAAAGATAAAACACCCCCTAAAACAAGCCATATCTACCTTGAAGAGATATTCACTGATTTAGAGGGATTATTGAAATATGAGTGAAGTCTAGAGATATCACCCTGAAAGAAATCTAAAAGATGAATTCTTAATTAATAAAACTAATTACATATTTATATGTGATTAAATCATACATTCCTTGACACTTAATAATAGAAAAAAGTGAAGAAAATCCCTTATTTAAAGGATAATTCTTAACTTTTATTATGTATTGATATGTAGTACATATTGATATATTTATCTACTATACAAAGATTTAACAATCATTTAATATTGATTTTTACTTGATATGTTAAAGTGAATAATAAACTACCCTGAAAATAAATAATTTATTACGTATTCTATGTAATGAAGGAGATGAGTGATGAACCAAGAAGCACAGTTGCTAATATCTGTATATAAGGCTAAGAAGAATATGGATGTTGCAGACGAGTTGATTAGAGATTATATGCCATTCATCAAATCTGAAACATCAAAGATATTGGGGCGATACTTAAATGATAGTGATGATGAATTATCTATTGCTATGATAGCTTTTCATGAAGCTATCTTGGCTTATGATAGGAATAAGGGATCATTCTTACGCTATGTTTCTCTTGTGATGTCATCAAGGATTAAAGACTATCATCGCAAAGAATATCGTCATAGTACTGTTATTTCTTATGATGAGGCTATAGATGATGATGGGAATACTATCTTAGATACAATAGGAAAAGAAGATGAGCATAATATTACAAGAGAAGCTACAAGAGAAGAAATAGAAGAATTATCAAGGGTATTAAAAGAATATAATTTATCTTTTCTCGATATAGCTGATAATTGTCCTAAACAAGAAAGGACTTTAAATGCCTGTGCTAGTGTTATCAACTATTGTGATAATAAACCAGAGCTTTTAAACAAGCTTATAGAGGCTAAAAGATTACCGATAAGTGAAATACTTAAGGGCGTAAAGGTTGATAGAAAAACTCTAGAGCGACATCGTAAATATTTGATGGCAATGCTTATCATTAGGACTAATGGTTTTGAAATCATTCGTGGTCATCTCCATCGCTTTTTAAAGATAAGGGGGCAAGCATATGAAGTATATAGTAATTGATGTTAAGAAAAGCTATGCGATTGTCTTAAAAGATGATGGGAAATTTATTAAATGTGCCAATATGCATTATGAAGTAGGACAAGAAGTTGATGAAATATATGAATTAAAGGAAGAGAAAAAAGAAAGATATGTTTTTAGTTTCACTAAACCTTTTATTGCCCTTGCAAGTCTATGCTTAATCATGGTGCTTGGCATAAGGCTCATGATGCCTTCTAGCCCATATGCAAAAGTTATACTATCTATTAATCCTGATGTATTAATTAGCTTAAATGAAAATAATATTGTCACCGATATTAAGGGACAAAACGAAGATGGCGAAAAATTAATAACAGATTATGACTATGAGGGCAAGGATATAGAAGTAGTGAGTAATGAATTAGTTGATAGAGCCATTGAACAAGACTATCTACATGAAGGAGATATTATTAATATCTATCTAGATAGTGAGGATGAAGATTGGTTATCTACATTCAATAGAGAAATCGGTACTTCTATTAAAACTCATCTAGATTCTAGAATATCTGTGACAATCATCATTAATTATGATGATAATATCGATTATTATTCGAGTATTGTTCAAAGTGAAATACCGATAAAAGAAAATCAAGGAAGCAATAATGCTCCAAGTAATAATAATACTAACTATGAACCAGTTGATGATGGCATGAGTGATTATGAAAATAATAGCGATTATGAAGAAGATAATTCTGATTATGAATAAATTACCCCGTTTTTAGAAAAAGTCTTACGTAATCTATTAGTGTAAATAAAAAGAAGGAGATTAAACATGAAACAATTGAAAAAATTATTTACGATTTCTTTAAGTATTCTATTAAGTCTAGCTATTTTATCAGGTTGTACTAACGAGACACAAACAGTGGAAACAAGCAGTACAAATGGAGTGATGGTATTAAAAGTTAATCCAGAGATTGAAATCAACTATGATGAAAATGGTAATGTGACATGGCTCAGTGCTAAGAATAAAGAAGCAGCCGATATCATTGCAAACTATAGTGATTATGAAGGTAAAGCTTGTAAAGATGTAGTCAGTGAATTAGTTAAAAAGATAGGCGACGCAGGATATTTTGTAGAAGATGTTGATGGCAATATGCGCCAGATAACTATTGAAGTTGAAAAAGGTTCATATATGCCTAGCGATACTTTCTTAGATGAAGTGATGGCAGAAGTAAAGACTAATGTAGAGACAAATAATTGGAAGGCACCTATCGATTTAGTTGGCGAAAGTGATTACGGTTATACAGACTATGTCGATACAGATTATGGCATTAATAATGATGGCTATACTGATTATAATGATACTGATTATGGTCCTAACAATGACGGAGTGACTGACTATAATGACACAGACTATGGTCCTAATAACGATGGTGTGACAGATTATAATGATACTGACTACGGACCAAACAACGATGGTGTAACTGACTATAACGATACCGATTATGGTC
>CASEQH010000003.1 GCA_949290085.1 uncultured Bacillota bacterium
CTAGAAAGAGGATACTTATGATAAATACTAAGAAAATAAATATCACCATTATTATCACTGGCATTGTTTTTATTGTATCGTCCTTTTTAATTGGAATATTTTTAGGAAGTGACTTATGGTACGATTTGACACGCATCAGGATAGATTTTTTCGAATTATTTAATCACTTCCAGTTCTATTTAATTACAGATATAGTAGGACTTATAGTAATTGGCTATTTAGCTATTTCTTTCATCAATAAAGTGAAGAATAATGAAAATGGGATTGTAGTTCTTAAAAACAGAATATATGCCTTAAAGAAGGAACTACTGATGGTATCAGTTATAGTTTTTATCATATTTACTTTAGGTCTATTTATTGAAACATTGGGATATTATAATGTTATATTCATTCCTATTGCGTTAATAATAATTATAACTGCGGTAACGTTCTGTATTTTGATGGAAAGATATGCCTTAATAACAGAATGATTGATATGAAGATGTGTTTATTTAAGAGCTTAAAAAAAGAGGTTTACCATTTGTATTTATGGTTAAACCTCTTTTCAATATAGACTATTTAAGTTTTTCGTTGATTTCTTCAACTTCTTTTTCAAGCTTTTCGATATATTCTTTCTTGTTAGCGATCGTCTCTTCGATGTCTTTAATACGGCTTTCAGCTAGAGTTTCTTCTTTTTCTCTCTCTAATCTTTCGATTTGACGCTTTTGGTTTTGAATGAGTTCATTCTTGTAGTCCTTATTAGAACTTAAGCGTTCTTGCCATTGAACTTGTCTTTGTTCAAGATTTTTCTTAAGACCATCGAAATATTCATCCATGATAGCACGGAATTCTTTCCAGATTCTGTCATCTCTTTGACGACCAGCAGTTCCAGCAGCCTTCCATTCAACAGATAGAGCCTTCATTCTATCAGTGATCTCTTTAGAGTAGATATTGTCTTCTAGATGTTGTCTAGCTTCTTCGATTAAAGCTTTCTTGGCTTGATAAGCTTTATTTTGTGTCTCTCTTAGATTGTGGAAGTATTCATTGCGACGCTCATTGAATTTTTGGCGAAGAGATGAGAATCTTTCCCATAGTTCATCATTGACATCGCTATTAGCTCTACCAGCTTCACGCCATTTTTCAAATAATTCCTCAAAAGCCTCATTAGTAGAGATAATATTTTCATTATCAACCAAAGCTTCTGCTTGTTTGATGATGTCTTCTTTAATCTCTTTAGCTTTTTCAAAACGTTCTTTTTGATCTTCCCAAGCTTGATGTCTACGCTCGTAGAATTCTTGACGGATGGCGTTGAATTCTTGCCATAATTCTTCATCTTTTTCACGGCCAGCACTTTCAATAGCCTTCCATTTCTGCATCAATTCTTGCATATTGGCATTTGACTTTTTAGCTTCGAGGATGACAGCTTTCTTAGCTTCTTCATTAGCAGCATATATTTCGCGTCTTTTATCGTAACAAGCGTTTAAATATGACTCGAATTCTTCAGCTAATTCATCTTCGAAAGCTGATTCCCAATATGGAATTCGGCGCCATTTACGATTCAATTCGTTAATTTTGTTGATTGCTTGTTTTGTGTCTTCAAGTTCCGCAAGTGCTTTAGCTTCCTCGATTAAAGCTCTTCTTTGGGCAATGGCTTCATCTAGATCAGCAACTCGCTCGTATAAATCGTCAGTATTATTTCTCATATATTAATCTCCTGTCCCACATCCATTTTAACTTTTTATTACTTAATTCTCAAGCTTTTGAGCTTTAAAAGGGACAGGGAAGTCATATTGATGTAAGATTTAGATAGCGGAGGTATCTTATGGATAAGATTTATGACTTGATAATAATTGGCTCAGGGCCAGCTGGCATGACAGCGGCTATCTATGCGCGTAGGAGTGGTTTAAAAGTACTAGTCATTGAAGCTAGTGCACCTGGTGGAAAATTGATTAAGACCTATCATATTGAAAATTATCCTGGTGTCATGTCTATGGGTGGAGCTGATTTGGCATATAAGATGTATGAACAGATGGAAAGTTTTGAAGCAGAGACTGATTTTGATGAGGTGAAGGAAGTTAAAGACTTAGGTCAATTAAAGGAAGTTGTAACAACTAATAATAGCTATAAGGCCAAAGCTATCATCGTAGCTACAGGAACTAAGGAAAGACTTTTAAATATCGATGGTGAGGCTAAATTTACTGGTAAGGGCGTATCATATTGTGCAGTTTGTGATGGTTTCTTTTTTAAGAATAAAGATGTCGCTGTCATCGGCGGAGGTAATTCTGCACTAGAAGAAGCCTTATATCTGACTCAATTTGTAAATAAGCTCTATGTGATAATCAGAAGGGATGTTTTTAGAGCTGATGCGATTATTGTCGATAAGGTTTTGAATAATCCTAAGATAGAAGTTATTAGAAGCAGTATTCCTTTGAGTATTGAAGGTGAAGATAAGGTTGAAAGTCTCATATTAGAGAATGTCTTAGACAAGAGCCAAAGAAGATTAAAGATTGATGGTATCTTTCCATATATTGGTGCTGAGCCATGCACAAGTTTCTTAAAGGATTTAGATATTCTTGATGATAAGGGCTATATCATTGTGAATGATAAGATGGAAACAAGGCTTAAAGGTATTTATGGAGCAGGTGATTGTAATGTCAAAAACTTGCGTCAAGTAGTGACGGCTTGTTCAGATGGAGCTATTGCTGCTCAGAATGCTTATCATTACATCGAAAGTTTAAATTAAATATGATCTCTTCTTTAAAGAAGAGATTTTTTTTACTCTTATATCTGATATCATAGAAGTGAAGAAAGAAATATCTATAATACATCTATTTAATAATAATTTATAAGTGATGATACATATGAAAAGGGATAGACTAATCAAGATAATATTAGTAGTGATAGTCATAGCCGAATTAGCCTTCATTTTAGTGAATTATCAAAATTCAAGTAGTGGAGATAGTATAGAACATAAGATGACTGGTCAATTTAGTGCTTGTCGGCGTGTCTATGATTTAAAAGAAGAATTATTTATAGATAATCGTCATGAATATGATGGGGATTTTGCTTACCTAGATTTTGATTTTTTCGCTAAGCGCAATTATATTCCAGTAATGGAAGAAGCTTGCAAAAAAATGGATGGTCTTAGTTGTCTAGAATTAGAAGATGAGCTATATTATTACGATATTAAAAATATTTTAAAGGACTTACCAGACGATGCAATATTAAGCAAGGAAGCTATTTCTGAATTGGATTATGCTGATTATTTAAAGGTATGTGAAGATGTCATCTATCAAAATATTTTAGTATATGATCTAGTTCATAGTGATAGTGAGTTTAATCCTATTCCATCGATTTATAGGAGTATTGATGTCGATATATTGTCGCACTTTAATGGTCAAAGTGTTAATTATCATACAGATACTTATGTTTTTATGACAAGACAAGATGAGGATATCATCGATGGATATGCTGATGTGATTATTGAAATAACTGAAATAGATGAAGCATATATTATCAAACTGACTTATTCATATACGGCTTTATATGAAGATGAAACATATCATCAAGTATATGAACAAGACAAGGGACACGTGGCATATGCCTATGTATTGAGGTGAGGTAGACAAGATGAAAAAGAAAAATAATAATATCATTATTATCATCTTAATAGTCATTATTGGCATACTACTAGCAGTGATATTAAATATGCCTAGTAAAGATGATAAGCAATTATATGCTTGCCGAAAGGTCAATGATTTTAATGAGCATATTTTTGATGAGATAAGCCATAAATATGAAGGCAGTCATGAATATTTAGATTTTGACTACTATGATTATTATTTATATGTCATGGATGAATTTTGTACTTATATCGATGATGAGATTCCTCGACTTTATACTTGTGAGATGGATGAAGATAAACTATATTACTATGACCTCAAAGCCATCTTTGATAGTATTGATGAAAATATGCCATTGAGTAAAGAGGGTTATGGAGTTCAAAGTGAGCTACTTTGTGAAGATGTCTTGTTCAAAGATACTTCAATATATAAATTAATAAATTCTGATCAAGAGATAATACCTATTCCTTCTGCCTATCGAAGTATCATCAACATGAATATTGAAAATGACAATGTCGAAAGCTATAAATTCTATGACTTACAAAGCGAAGATAATCTTGATGGTTTAGCTTTAGTGAGCATGGATTTAATTGATTTAGATGAAGCTTATGTCATCAGTTTTGAGTATCGCTATGCTTATGAAGTAGAAGGCGAACATAAAGAAAAGATATATCCAGCGTATGGATATATCCTCAAATAATAATCTTAATTTAAACTATCGATAGCTTGAATCTCTTCATCATTAAGTTCTCTATAACTATCACCATATAGATATAGAGAACGTTTTTCATCTTGATAGATGACGACAGGACGGGAATTCAAATATTTAATCTTGATATATCCCGTATTCATAAAACTTTCGACAACTTCTTTTTTAAGTTCATCATCCATCAAGGAGATATCTCCTGATAGATTTAATCTGCTTAGCACTTCTAAGCAAGCATCGACTTCATTATACATACTAAATTATCGATTCAAAGGCGTGTCTTGCGATGTTGCAACAATGGTCGCCTATTCTTTCAATATTACCTAAGACATCGGCATAGATGCTCGATGCCACGGCACTGCTGCATTCTTTAGTAATAAGACGGTTGAAGTGATTTTTTCTAGCTTGATATTCTTCACTATCAAGTTTAGCTTCGATAGTCATCAATAATTCGTAGTCACGAATATCTTTATTTTCAATATATTTAAAGGCACAATTTAACATGTCATGGGCATTGTCAAACATCTCATTTAATTCTTGGTGTGCTTGAGCAGAGAAAGAGCCTTTATCTTCTTGTACCATCTTGGCAAATTCAGCGATATTGACACTGAGGTCGCCGATTCTTTCGAGATTCTTGACAACTTCCAGATATAGAGAATTGATTCTGACTGAGTCATCTGATTTATGGTCAATAGTTAATTCAGTTAAGAAGTTAGAGATAGAGTTATCTAATTTATCGATGAAAGCTTCATTTTGCATAATCTCTTCAAACTTGTCATCATCATATTCATCTAGTTCGATGAATCGTTGAGCCTTTTCAAGATTGGTTTCAACTAAGTCCTTCATCTGTTTAATTGTCTTTTCAGCGACAGTTAGGGCAGCTGAAGCGATAGGGAAGTTAGCGGCATTGAGTTCATCTAAGTCGATTTCTAATTTCTTAGGTTCTTCACCAGGAATAATCTTGCGAATAATTGCACAGATTTGTTTGATGAATGGGAAGACGATGATAGCTGTCACGACATTGAAGATGATATGGACGATAGCTATCTGCATCATAGGCTGTATATTGAACATTTCAGTGAAGTAAGCCATCATACTATTCAATGGTGTGAGCAATATCATACCTAAAGTTGCACCGATGATATTGAAACCTAGATGTAAGATGGCAGCTCTTTTGGCTGATGGATTACCACCCATAGCGGCCATGATAGCTGTGATACATGTACCGATGTTAGAACCATATAAGAATGGAATGATAGCGATAAATGGAATAGCACCCGTCTCGTAGATAATCTGTATGACACCGATGGCAGCCGAAGATGATTGCATAGCACAAGTCATGACAATACCACCGAATAGTCCTATGAATGGGTTGGTTGTACACATGTTGGCGAATTGTTGGAACTCTTGTACATCTTTGAGATAGACAAGGGTATCGCCAATTAATGAAATACCATAGAAGAGGATGCCAAAGCCAATGATGATATGACCTAAGTCCTGCATCTTTGTGCGTTTACTAAACATCAACATCAAAGCGCCGATGATGATGAAATAAACAGCTAAACCTTCAACATTTAAACCGATTAAGAAGGCAGTCATCGTCGTACCGATATTGGCGCCGATGATGATACCTGCGGCCTGTTCTAAGGTCATGAGTCCAGCTCTTACAAAGCCAATAGTGATGGCTGTAGTAGCTGACGATGATTGGATGATGGCGGTAGTTACGCATCCTATCAGGATGCCTTGCCACGGTTTAGAAGTATACTTATCAATATAATCACGAAGTTTGTCACCGGCAAAGGATTTAAGTCCGTCGCCCATCAAAACTATGCCGAATAAAAATAGGCCTAAGCCCCCCAAAAAGAGATCCCAACGAATATCTGCAAAAGTCATTTTTACTAATTCCTTTCGTATCAAATCAATTGTAACATTATTGTTAAAAGAATGTTAGAAAAATATAAAAAAAGCTAAGCAATAAAATACTTAGCAATAATTTTAACGACCACTTAGTCTATAGAATTGAGGTGCACTGCCACCATCTAAATAGATACTTCTGATGATAGTTGTGCCATTGAAGTTACCGTGGAGAGCAGATTCACCACCCAGATAAACTGCATAGTGTTGGCTGCCTAAGCCCGATTCACTGTAATAGATGATATCGCCCGGCATGGCTTCTGATGCTGATACAGGATATGTATCAAAGATGTTATATCCGCTTCCGAAATATCCATCGATAAAGGCTTGGGCTACATCTGTACACCAACCGCCCATTCCGATGTAGTTTAAAGCGAAATCGTAAGCAGAGTCAGATACATCGCTACTTACTTCGCTAGCCATCATGGCTTGTATCTCTTTAGCTCTTTGCTGTTCACGCATTCTGATGAGTTCTTGTTCCTCCTCTAAGATGCGCTGTTGTTCTTGGACAATCAATTCATCCATCTCTTCTTGAGTTATAACTTTAACTGTCAAAGTTTTGGCTGTCGCATTGCCGCCTGCATCGATAGCTACTAAATCTAAGGTATATTCATCTACCTTGTCAACATCAACTTTGCCATAGCTCATAAGATGAAATTCATTTGAATTATCACTTACAGCTACATAGTTACTTAAATCAAATTCATTTCCCTGAACGATTTGGATTACATCTTCTTCATTTTTGATGCTAATCACTGGTGCTTGGGTATCAGGTCTGACAGAATCGCCTTTACGATTCTCGGCTAAGATGGTACTTGTTAAACCTAAACAAATTACGCAAACAAAAGCCGATAATACATGAAATCTTTTCATATCTTCTCCTTTGTTTAAAGCATGTATCCCATTATAACCACTTTTTCAAATATTGCAAATTGATGAGAAAAATTCATTTCCTGGGAAAGTAGAGAGTTTGCATTTAAAAATGATATCTGCTAATATATTGAAGATGAAAAAATTATTGTTGTTATTGATATTTGCATTGCTTCTATGCGGCTTTAAAGATGTCGAGGTTGAGTTCTCTCTTGATGACTTAAAGGAATATCAAAAGGAATATGTCAGTGAAAAGGTTGATGTCTGCTCCACTAATAAGACCAAGACATATATGGATTATCGTGCCATTACTGATACTAGCTCTACTCAATATAAATATATCCGTGACAATATGGTTCTAGATGAACAGACGGGCTTCTTAGTTGATGAAGATGGTTTTATCGGAGTAGCTTTAGGTTCATATTATGGCGTTATCGGCGATCGTTACTACTTTACTTTAGATAGTGGAGTTGTCTTGCCACTAGTCAAGGTTGAAGAAAAGGCAGATGGTGATACTAATGGTGGTTGCTATCACTATAGTGATGGCAGTGTCATTGAATTTGTCATCGACAAGGATGTAGCTAGTGAATACTTTGGCTCTTACAGTAATGGTTTAGTACTTTCTGGCAACTATAATAATTATTCTTTATTTAAGGGAGAGATAGCTAAGGTGGAAAAGGTTGCTGATGAGAAAAAAGAAGATTATGTAACTTACGTTGAAAAGGAAGAAGTGCCTTTCAACAATGATGATATATTTGATTATGCGAGTGGTTATTAAGACCACTTTTTATTATAATTAAGCTATGTATAAAGTACTTGTCATCGTTGGCCCTACTGCGGTTGGTAAGAGTTCTTTTGGCATTGAATGCGCCAAGGCTTTTAATGGTGAGATTATCTCTGGTGATTCAGTACAGATATATAAGGGTTTAGATATCGGCTCTGCCAAGATTAAAAAAGAAGAAATGATGGGCATCGCTCATCATCTAATTGATATTAAGGATGCTAGAGAAACTTATAATGTCAAAGACTTTCAAGACTTAGCTAGGACCGTGATTGAAGATATTTCGAAAAGAAATAAATTACCCATCATAGTTGGAGGCACAGGTTTATATGTTAAAGCCTGTCTATATGACTATAGATTTAACGATGAAGAGAAAGAAGATGATCTTTATGAAGAATTAAGTAACGAGGATATATATAATATATTGAAAGAGAAGGACCCTCTATGTCTAAGTAAAATACATATCAATAATAGAAGACGTTTAGTTAGAGCCTTAAATGTTTTAAATAAGACAGGAGAGAAGTTTTCTGCTAATATCGAAAGTCAAAATCATGAATTACTCTATGATGCCAAGATTATAGGATTGACTATGGATAGAGATAAGCTATATGAGCGTATCAATTCAAGAGTGGATATGATGGTGAATGAAGGACTAGTAGATGAGATTAAAGGACTTTTAGAAGAGGGTATTAGCTTTGATGATCAAGCGATGCAGGGTATAGGCTATAAAGAATTTAGGTCTTATTTTGAAAAAGGTGCAAGCTTAGATAAAGTACTAGACGAGATTAAACGCAACAGTCGTCGCTTCGCTAAGCGCCAATATACTTGGTTTAAAAATCAAATGCCAGTCACCTGGTTTGCGACAAGCGAATTAGAAAAGGCACTCTCAGAGGTAGATAGATGGATAAATTACAAAGGTTGAGCTATTTGACAGGGCAAGAAGCCTTAGACAAATTGAAAACTAAGAAGGTTTTATTGTGTGGTACAGGGGGCGTTGGTTCCTTTGTCGCCGAAGCTTTAGCTCGAAGTGGTATAGGCACTATTATCGCTGTCGACTATGATATCGTAGATATTACTAATTTAAATCGTCAATTATTGAGTGATAAGTGTAATATCGGCATGAAGAAGGTTGAAGCTCTCAAAAGACATATCGAAGCAATCAGTGACACAAAGGTTGAATGTAGGGACTACTTTATCGATGAAAACTTTGAGATACCTGATGTCGATTATGTCATCGATTGTATTGACACTCTGAGTTCTAAATTTGTCTTGGCTAAGAAAAGTGAAGCCAAGGGTATACCTTTTATAGCATCGATGGGTACCGCTAGAAGATTAGAGATAGGCAGAGCCATTCATACCACCTTAGATAAGACTAAGGGCGATCCTTTGGCTAGAAGATATCGAAACCTTGTAAAGAAGGAAGCTTATAAACATAAGATAGAAGTGGTATATTGTGATAGTGAAGTAGTAGAGAATAAACTTACATCTACTGATGGTAAATTTCCTTTAGGTTCTGCAATCTTTACGGTTGGTAGTGTAGGTTTAAAAATCGCAAATATAGTCTTTTTAAATTTAATTAAAGGAGCATAAAAATGAAATTTAAAGATTTTAAGTATGAACATCTGGATTTTGAAAATCTCAAAGAAGAATATCAAAGCTTATTAGAAAAATTAAAAAGTGCTGATAATCCTGAAGAATTTATGACTGTTTTTAATGATATCAATAAGTTTAGAGGTCATATCTTTACGATGATATCGATTTGTAGTGTCAGACATGATATTGATACTAGTGATGAATATTATGATACTGAAAATACCTATTGGGATAATACTTCTCCTCTTCTACAGGTCTATGAGAATGAATTCTTTGATATCATGCTCAATTGTCCGTTTAGGAATGAATTAGATATTCCATCTATTTATTTTGAATTGGCCGAGAATGCTCGCAAGAGTTTTGATGAATCTATCATCGAAGACCTACAAGAAGAAAATCATCTATCGACGGAATATGGTAAACTTAAAGCTTCGGCTAAGATTGAATTAGATGGCGAAGTATATAACCTAGCTTCTATCGCTTCAAAGATTTCTTCTGATGATAGAACTATGCGTAAAAAAGCTTATGATGCCATGATGAATTTTTATGCTGAACATGAAGATGACTTTGATGACATTTTTGATTCATTAGTTAAAGTGCGTGATCGCATGGCTAAGAAATTGGGCTATAAGAATTTTATTGAGCTTGGCTATTTGCGCATGAATCGTTTAGATTATGATGAAAAGATGGTGGAAAATTATCGTCGCCAAGTTGTCGATTATATGGTTCCAGTAGCTAATGAATTATATAAAAGGCAGGCTTCACGCATCGGTGTTGATAAATTGCTAGCTTATGATGCAAATTATGAATTCAAGACTGGCAATCCTAAACCTCATGGAACTAAGGATGAATTAGTAGCTAGTGCCTTAAAGATGTATGAAGAGATGTCTAAAGAGACTGGTGAATATTTCAAGATGATGTGTGATTTGGAACTCTTTGACTTAGAGACTAAGCCTAATAAGGCTATGGGCGGCTATTGCACCGACTTCTTTGACTACAAAGTGCCATTTATCTTCTCTAATTTCAATGGTACCCAAGGTGACGTTGATGTCCTCACGCATGAAGCTGGCCACGGGCTACAGTCATATCTCACCATGCAGACAGTAAATATTCCTGATATCTGCTTCCCTACTTATGAAAGTTGTGAGATACATTCGATGTCTATGGAATTTTTCGCTCACCCTTGGATTCATTACTTCTTTAAGGAAGATAGTGATAAATATAAGTTCTATCATATCGCTAGTGCCCTCACTTTTGTCCCTTACGGCTGTTTAGTCGACCACTTCCAACATGAGATATATGCTAAACCTGAAATGAGCAAAAAGGAACGTAAAGAATGTTTCCGCCGCTTAGAAAAAATCTATAAGCCACACCTAGATTACAGTGGTTATCCTATGCTAGAAGAGGGTACTTATTTCTATCGCCAAAATCATATATTCCAAAGTCCTTTCTACTATATCGACTATACCTTGGCTCAAGTATGTGCCTTACAATTCTATAAGCGCACACTAGAAAAAGATTCTAAGGTGTGGGAAGATTATATTCACTTATGTCGTTTAGGCGGCACTAAGTCATTCTTAAATTTAGTTAAAGAAGCTAATCTCAAATCGCCATTTGCAGATGGTGTCATTAAAGAAGTGGTTGATGCCATGGTTGAACAACTTGCCACTTTTGATGATAGTAAATTATAGTATAATAGTTTTAAACGGAGGAATTATATGACACAACTTAAAGATTATTCAACTGAAAATAAGATGACCTTTAATACTTTCTTGTCTAAAGTATTTACCTTTGTCTTTGTGGGTCTAGCTTTAACTTCGGTTGTCGCATTTGTAACTAGTTTATTTATAGTTCAACACTATGAATTGTTTGCATCAATCTCTCTATTTATCTTTATTGCTCAATTTGTCGTAGTGGTTTACTTTTCTTCTAGAATTATGAAGATGTCTAAGACCTCAGCTTGGATATGTTATTTGTTCTACTCATTTACTATGGGTATCACTTTCGCTACCTTGCCACTAATCTATGATGGTGGAAGTATTGTCTTTGCAGTCATTGTGACAACTGTCATATTTGGTTGCATGGCCTTCATCGGTCATACGACTAAGGTAGACCTATCTAAGTATTCTTCAATCTTCTTCTTTGGTCTACTAGCTACCATTGTCGTTACTTTCATTAATATGTTTATCGGTTCTTCTGGACTAGATATGATTGTTAATTATGCTGTAGTCATCTTATTCTTAGGTTTGATTGCCTATGATATGCAAGCTATGCGTAATTTATATCTAGCTGGAATGGATGATTCAGAGATGTATGACAAGATGATGATACTTGGAGCATTTGAATTATATACTGACTTCTTAAATCTCTTCTTGCGCATCTTAGCTATCTTTGGAAATAGTAGAGATAATTAAAACTAAAAAGAAGTATTTAGACCTTGAATTATAAGTTTAGATACTTCTTTTTATTATTGTGATAATTAAGTTTTAGAGAAATAAATCATCAATTTCTAATAACACTGCACCATCGATGGCAGCTTGTCTTTTTATAGGTTCGGTATATCCTAAACGGCTTATGAAATATAGATATTTCTCTTTGATATTTGTAAATCCTTTAGTCGCTGTTACAAGGTCTTTGTATTCACTATATGGCATAGGCGAAGACGTGAACTTACATTCCATGAAAATTGCTTTATTGCCACTTTTATTAATGGCCATGACATCTACATCATCTTGGGCTTTGATTATCGGATTATTACCCAACCATTTTCCAATGTCAAAGGGAATGAAGGGTAACTTTCTTTCCTTGACTTTACGAATCAGATATTCTTTCGCAATTTGTTCAAAGGCTAGTCCCATCAGATTAGGAATATCATTCATTATTTCCTCACTCGCTTTTTTTATTATTGGTGAATTGATAACGATAGTAGAATCTAAAGAAGTTATCTTTGATCGCATAAATAGACTTACGCGAATTATTATTCTCACTACAAGGTACTACTTTTTCTACTAGTCTTAAGGTTTGCAGTGCCAATAAATATTTAGCCACTTTAGTCTTATCTTCATGCACATAATTGGCTATATCGATGATTCTATTTCTGCCCAAAGCGATGGCGGAAAGTATTAAATTACAGATATTAGTGTCTCTCAATTCTGCCTTTAAAATATTGTCTGGTTCTTCATACAAATAAGAGCCTTTTTTAATAATATTAGTTAAATATCTAATTTAGCATCGAAGGCTTCAAGGTATCTTTAAATGCCACCGAGAATACCATAAGCAATCAATTTATCGACATTTGAATTCTTTTTGAAGAAGGTTGCACTTTCATAATAATCAAATGGTTTGATTTCAAGAGTAGCAGTTTAAACGGGGTTTACTTCCCATTATTTCGTTTTCCATGATACTTACTGATGAACCACAGAGTATTAGAAAGATATTCTTATTTTTCCAGTCGTGGTCTATACAATGTTGCAAAAGAGATTTGATGCTTTGGTTCTCTTGAATAATATATGGAAACTCATCGATAATGATAAGAATTCTATCAGTAAGATTATTGGAAATGTCGTTAAAAGTAGCTTCCTAGCTTTGAAAAGGAGCTATATAGCTATGGTTGAAATGAAACTGTACAGTTTTGGAAAAATCTTCGAGATTGAGCACATCTTTTTTTCTCTTGCAAGATAGAAGATTGAATTAGTTTT
>CASEQH010000004.1 GCA_949290085.1 uncultured Bacillota bacterium
TGATATTGAACTTTTTCGCTATTCTTGGCGACCCCCATCCTTCCTGTTTCCATAATCTGTAAATCTCTAATTTGTCTTCATATGTTAGTTTCATAATAAAAACCCCTCCATTAGGTTGTCCTAATTTTGGGGTTCAGTTCACAGCTCCTCTTTTCAATTTAGTACTATTGCCCAAAGTAGCTAAGCTACTTCTTTAACTCCTTAACTACCATGTATAACATTACCATCGTAATGATGACATTCATATCCAATGTCACAGATGTTTAGAAATTGGCAATGGCACATTGGGTTAGTATAATTCATGGCTTATACCTCCCGGCTATATTTTAATAATATATAAGCACTCCATGTGCTTTGACTTAGATACAATTTTGTCTAGAGATATTTGTATTCTTGTGCATAATGTTTCATGTGAAACATAACTATTTAAAAATAATCTCGCTTATGCTATGATGATGACAAATGAATATTACAGACTAAGTAAAAACTATATTTCTACAGAGAGATGATGGTCGCTGCGAATCATTGATAATAGGTTTTGAAATCTACCTGTAATTGTTGATGTAAAACATCACGGATATGCCCGTTATCGCTATTGAGTAAAAAGAAAGGTGGCACCACGATTATTATCGTCCTTTGAAGGTGCTTTTTATTTTGAAAGGGGATAGTATGATTGATATTAAACTGATTCGTGAGAATCCGGAACTTGTAAAAGAAAATATCCGTAAAAAATTCGAAGATGAAAAACTTGTCTTAGTTGATGAAGTTAAAAAACTAGATGAAGAATATCGTTCACTTAGAACTAAAGCTGATAGTTTAAGAGGAGAAAAAAATCAGAAGTCAAAATCAATAGGATTATTGATGAAGGAAGGCAAGAGGGAAGAGGCTGAACAAGCTAAAGCTGATGTCGCTAGTATCAATACCGAAATTGAGCGTTGTGAGGCTGAGGAAGTTAAGTTAGAAAAAGAAATTCATGATCGCATGCTCGTGATTCCAAATATCATCGACCCATCAGTACCTATTGGTCGTAGTGATGAGGAAAATGTGGAAGTTGCTCAATTTGGAACTAAGCGAGAGTTTAATTTTGAAATTCCATATCACACAGATATCATGGAAAGTTTCGATGGTATCGACCTAGATAGTGCTAGAAAGACCAGTGGTAATGGTTTTTACTATTTAGTAGGAGATATCGCAAGGCTTCATTCAGCCATTTTAGCTTATGCTCGTGATTTCATGATTGATAGAGGATTTACTTATTGTATTCCACCATTCATGATTAGATCTGATGTCGTTAATGGAGTTATGTCTTTTGATGAGATGGAAAATATGATGTATAAGATTGAAGGTGAAGACCTTTACTTGATTGGTACATCTGAGCATTCAATGATAGGACGTTTCATTAATACTATTATTAATGAGAATAAACTTCCTTATACTCTAACAAGCTATTCACCTTGTTTCCGTAAAGAAGTTGGTGCCCATGGTATTGAAGAAAGAGGTGTTTATCGTGTTCACCAATTTGAGAAACAAGAGATGATTGTTATTTGCAAGCCAGAAGAATCAATGATGTGGTTTGATAAACTATGGAAGAATTCTGTTGATTTATTCTTGTCTTTAGATATTCCTGTACGTACTATTGAATGCTGTTCTGGTGACTTAGCTGATCTTAAAGTTAAATCATATGATGTAGAGGCATGGTCTCCACGCCAACAAAAATATTCTGAAGTATGCTCATGTTCAAACTTAGGTGATGCACAAGCACGTAGATTACAGATTCGCATTAAGGGTGAAAAGGGAAATTATTTCGCTCATACTTTAAACAACACTGTTGTTGCACCACCAAGAATGTTAATTGCCTTCCTAGAAAATAATCTAAATGAGGACGGAAGTGTTAATATTCCAGTTGCTTTAAGACCATATATGGGTGGAATGGAAAAAATTGTTAAGAAATAAGGTAGTTTATCTATCTTATTTTTTATGTTTCACGTGAAACATAGGAGGGAAAATGATAGAAGCAGTATTATTTGATTTTAATGGAACAATGTTCTTTGATTTTGAATATCATGTCGAAGCATGGCAAAGTGTTGTAGAAGAGATAAGTCAAGGGAAGATAGTCTTCGTAGATTTCTTTAAGAAGAATTATGGATTACATAATAGACAATTCATCAAGAAAATATTAGAAGAGTGTGATATTGATGCAGATGATGAAGAATTAGTAAGAATATCTAAACTCAAAGAAGCAAGATATAGAGAAATAGTTAAGGATAAAAAAGGTAAGTTAGCACCAGGAGTAGAGAAATTACTCGATGAATTAAAAGTTAAGAATATCAAAAGGACAATAGTATCAGCATCCATCATCGAAAATATTGAATTCTTTTATGAATATTTCAATTTATCTAGATGGTTTGAGTTTGAAAATATTATCTACGATAATGGCATGTATACCGATAAGATAAAGATGTATGAAGATGCCGCTAGCAAACTAAATATCGATATTAAAAGATGTCTAGTCTTTGAAGATTCGCTCATCGGCATACATGATGCGATGATAGCAGGTTGTGGCAATTGTATATTTGTAAACTCGACTAAAAATCAAAGCGTCAGTGAAGATAAGATAGTTCAAGAGATTGATAATTATGAAGATTTTGATCGTCATATCCTGAATAATTAAATTGAATAATTAAAAAATATAAGGTATGATAGTAAAGGCACAACATTCATGTTCTAATTTGGTCAGGTCTGGAAGGAAGCAGCCATACGAGCCTCTGTTTGTGTGTGCCTTTTATTTATTATGGAAAAAGAAGATTATATGAATATGGCTCTTGAAGAAGCAAGATTAGCCTACGAAGAAGATGAGGTTCCTATCGGGTGTGTCATTGTGAAAGATGATACTATTTTAGCTAAGTCACACAATGAAAAAGTCAAAGAGAAGAAGGCTACTTTTCATGCGGAAATCATAGCCATCAACAGAGCTAGCGAAGCTTTAGATAATTGGCATCTAGATGATTGCGACATGTATGTCACCCTAGAACCCTGTATCATGTGTGCAGGAGCTATTATCAATTCTCGAATTAAGAATGTCTATATTGGTGCTTCTGATTTTAAAGGTGGTGCCTTTGGCTCATCTATCAATATCTTAGAAGCTAATAATATTAATCATCATCCACATATTGAAAAAGGTCTTTTAGAAGAAGAATGCAGCGAATTACTTAAAAGTTTTTTTAAACAGAAACGTAATATTAAAAAGTAAGACTTAATTAAATGCTATAATTATTGTATGACTTATCAAGTATTATATAGAACATATAGACCTAATAATTTTAAGAGTGTAGTAGGACAAGATGTCATAGTCAAAACTCTTAAAAATGCCATAAAAAATAATAAGATAGCGCATGCCTATCTTTTCTGTGGTCCTAGAGGAACAGGTAAAACATCGATAGCTAAATTGTTTGCGAAAGCTATCAATTGTGAACATTATGATGATGAAGCCTGTGAAAAGTGTGCTAATTGTAAAGCGATAGCGAATAATAATCATCCAGATATCATTGAGCTAGATGCAGCCAGCAATAATGGTGTCGATGAAATCAGAGAAATTATTGAGAAAGCTCAATTCGCCCCAGTATTAGGCAAGTATAAAATCTATATTATCGATGAAGTACATATGCTTACTAAACAGGCCTTCAACGCCTTATTGAAGACATTGGAAGAACCGCCTAAGCATGTCGTATTTATCTTGGCAACTACCGACCCAGAAAAGATCATTCCGACCGTCTTATCGCGTTGTCAAAGATTTAATTTTTCTAAGGTATCTACTGTTAATATGACAGCAAGAATAGAAGATATACTTAAAAATGAACATATCGAATATGAAAAAGAGGCGGTTTTAGCTTTAGTTAAACTAGCAGATGGTGGTATGCGAGATGCCTTGAGCATGTTGGAACAATGTCTGGCTTATGATGATAAACTTAGTTACGATGTCGTTAGAATGGTATATGGATTAGCGACAAGCGAAGAGAAGATAAATATTATTAAACTTTTTCACGATGAAGATTCATCTAAGGTCATCGATAAGCTAGAAAAAATGGATAGAGATGGTATCGATATTAAAAGACTATGTCTTGATATCATTGATATCTTAAAAGAAGCTGTCGTCTATCACAATCAAAAGAATGTCGGTGAGATGAAACTAGAATATATAACTTCTGCTGATGCTCAAGAATTAAATAATTATTTGACGACAGATATCATGCTAGATGATATCGATTATCTGGTAGAAGTTATCAATAGACAAAGACAATCGCAAACCAGCCTCTTCTATCTAGAACTAGCTATCTTAAAGATGACTAAATTACATAAAGAGATTAAGGAAGAAAATTCATCAAAAGTCGTTGAAGAAGTAAAAGTAGAAGAAGAAATAATGCCTGAAGAGGATATTCAAGAAGAGATTATAGAAGTTAAAGAAGAACCTATAATCCCTCAAAAAGAAGAGAATAAGAAGGCAGAAAATCATCGAAAAGAAGACGAGATAGAAAAAGATATTACGGTTAGCGATGATATTCTATTAAGCATTTTGATGAATGCTAATAGAGAAGAAAAGACTAATGACTCAATCATCTTTAATCGCATTGGCTTATATGAATTAGAAGTTGATAAGCGTAAATTCTATCAAGCTTTACATGATGCTGAATTATTTGCCAGTTCTAAAGATATGATTATTGTCTGTGGCAGTGATATACAGGATAAGATGATAAATAATCCTAGTTTTAATAAAGAATTATATTTCTTTATCGAAGAGGAATTTGGTATTGATAAGATGATATTTGCCATCGATAAGCCTAGAAGGGACAAGATAGTAAAATTATATATCGATGCTAGAAATCATCCGGAGAATTATAATATCGATATCGATATTAAAATAGAAAGATATAAAAAAGAAGAAAAGATAGTTAAATCCAAGGAAGAGGAATTGTTTGAAGCCTTTGGTGATAAATTGAAAGTGGAGGAATAATAATGGATATCAATAAACTTATGCAAGAAGCACAAAAGATGCAAGCACAGATGCAAAAAGCCCAAGCAGATATGGCTAAGCAGGAATTTGTTGGCAAAGCCTCTAATGGTTTAGTGGAAGTAGTAGTCTCAGGCGAGATGAAAGTTAAAGAAGTAAAGCTTGATCCAGAAGTAGTAGATAAAGAAAACATCGAGATGTTACAAGATATGATAGTCATTGCTGTCAATGATGCCTTTAAGAAAGTAGAGGATGTATCAGCTGCTAACTTAAGCGACTTGACTAAAGGATTAAATATACCAGGAATGTAATATGTATCCTAAAAACTTTGAAAAACTGATTGAAGCCTTAACCATGTTTCCAGGTGTTGGCGCTAAGACAGCGCAAAGATATGCCTTTAGTCTTTTAGAAAGACCGAAAGAAGATATCGATAACTTGATTGAGGACTTAAAAGGTCTAAAAAAGATAAGCTATTGTGAAAAGTGTGGTTTTTTGTGCGACGATGAATGTTGTGAAATATGTAAAGATGCAAGCCGAGACAGGTCAACCATTATGGTTGTAGCCTATCCTCAAGACTTAGTCGCCATTGAAAAGGTTGGCCAATATCATGGCCTTTACCATGTCTTAAATGGTGTCATCTCCTCAAATAAGGGCATTTATCCTGAAGATATCAATATCGCTTCCTTACTGAATCGCTTAGATGGTGTAAAGGAAGTAATATTAGCTATCTCACCAACCATGGATGGAGAGATGACCTCTTTATATCTAGACAAATTATTGAAAGATAGGAATATCCTAATTACTAGATTAGCTCATGGCTTACCTATGGGTGCCAGTCTTGATTATGCCGATGACATGACACTCATCAAAGCCTTGAGTTATCGTCATAAATTCGAGGAGTGATATGAAGGCCATTATTAAAGTATTTGATGATAAAGAATATCTCAACAATGTCATCGTTCCTTTAAGTATAGATGTCGACACCGTGGTATATATTTATCACCATAAACAAGACAAGAACTTATTAAAAAATAATGATCATGTATTAAAGAAATATCGTAGCTTTAATACTTTTTATCATGAGCTAAAAAATGATGAAGAAGAGATAGAAAATATTCTTAAACAGCACCAAGAAATAATTGTTGATATCAGCTCTAACCGATATTTGACGATGCTACTATTTGAAAAAGCATTAAGATATGGTCATAAAATAGTTTATTATGATGGTGATGAAAATGTTATAAAAGACTATCGCCGTCATGAAATTATCATTGATAAAGTCTTTTCTTTGACTATTAAAGATATATTACGTTTAAGTGGCGGCATCATTAAGCATCATATGCATGATGAACCGGATACCAATGATGAAAAGACTGATAAAATTATCACTTCTATAGTCAATGAACATCTAGATGATTATTCTAGTTTTATTGCCTATGTGCAAAAAGTGAATCATCTAATCAGAAAAAATGAAAATGGCAGCTTCTATTTAAGTGATAAAGATATCGAAAAGATTAAGACTGACCCAATGTATGGACAAACTTCTAAATATCATTTATTTACCATCAACAATAATAAATTATCTTTCTTGAATAAGATGATGGAAAATCTATTTAGAGTATCGGGTACTTGGTTAGAAGCTTATCTATATCTCGAACTAAAAAAGAGTAATAAATATGATGAAGTAATCATGAGTGCCATGATAGATTTTGCTGATAGAAATAATGATAACTATCCAGTCGCTTGTGAAGTTGACGGTATGGTCTTAAAGAATAATCATCTTTGTTTCATCAGTATTAAATCCAATAAGGTTGAAACTGATGCCTTAAATGAGATTAAGACTCATCAAGAAAGATTTGGCAATCGTCTATCTAGACCAGTTATCTGTACTCTAGATAAACTTAGTGAAGATAACCCTAGTATTTATCTCAAAGCTCAAAGTTTAAAGATAGCAGTCATCGAGAATATTCATTTTAAGAACAAAAGCATTTATAAAATCTTAAATAAGATTTTTGATAATACATATACCTATCTAAATCGTTTATAATAATAGTAGATGACAGCTATTGCATATATTACGGATACAAAGATGTTAGAGAATCATCGTATATTAAGAAATAATACGATGAATTTTTGGCGTCTATCTACTAATATTAACTTTAGCGATTTTAAGATTGGAGACTTAGTCTTTTTCTTAAGTAAAGATAAAATTCATCGCCGCCATGGTGAAAAGGGAATTATTGGTTTTGGTCGTCTAAAAGAACTTAGAGTTTATAGCCCTAATACGATGTGGAAGAAATATGGCAAGAATAATGGCTATATCAATAAGAAAGAATTTGAAGCAGCTATTCGCAAAGTCAGCAAGGATAATAAATTACCATCCAAGATTTCTAGTATGTATCTGACTAATGTCGTCTTCTTTCAAAATCCAACTTATTTGAGTGAATATAATATGCAAATATCTAAGCAGGTTGAAAGTTATATCTACCTCAATGATGTAAGCATACCTTTTAGAATCCTAGAATATGCCAAAACAGCTATAGATTCTTGGACAATAGATGAAGATAGTATCAAGCTTTGTGAAGAAGAACAGATACTTTTATATCTGCGCTACTTAGAAAAAGAAATAGCCAGTCTTATTTTAAGTGAGAAAGTAAAAGCCAATATTAGAAGAAATCTTAAACAATACCAAGTTGAACATCCTGAATATGAGATGCGTGATAAAGATGAACTTAAATTATATAAGGTCAATGAAAATAAACTGAGCATCGTCTTTTATCGTGACAAAGCTATAGATGAAAGATTGATTATCGGTCAAGCTTATCTATATCGTTATTATCTGACTAAGAACTATCCATATGATATTGAGATATCTTTCAAAATCCTAGGCGACGAAAAATTGAGTAGTATTTTAAATGGATAATCTGCTATAATGAATAGGACTTTGGGGTATAGCCAAGCGGTAAGGCAGCAGACTCTGAATCTGCCATTTCATTGGTTCGAATCCAATTACCCCAGCCATGATAGTTTATCGATATAACTTAGTAATAAGTTATATTTTTTTATATAGATATTAATGTGGAGTATTTAATAATAGCAACAAACAATGAGCAGATTATGACTTGGACCTTTAGATTCAAGTGTGAACTTGATCATAAAATTGTGGATATGTTGGTGTATGGAGAAGAGATTGTGCAATGCTATTCCACGATTAGAGATATTGCTTGCTTAACTAATAAACGCTTAATCGTTTGTGATACACAAGGCATTACCGGCAAAAAGAAAGAAGTATATTCTTTACCATATCGTTCAATTGATATGTGGAGTAGTGAAAATGCCGGACATTTTGATTTAGATAGTGAATTAGAATTGTGGACTAAAGCCGGTCATTTTAAATTAAAACTATTTGGTAAGTGCAATATCGCTGAATTTGATCGCATTTTAGGAAATGGAATATTGAATAATTAAGTACCATATTAAAGTTTAAGTTATTATAATAGTATGTATGAAAAACAAATACTTAGCTTGTGGATTAAATTTTGATCTGATTAATAATTCATATCCAGATATGAATGAATATGAA
>CASEQH010000005.1 GCA_949290085.1 uncultured Bacillota bacterium
ATTCAATATTTATTTGAATATCTTGATCAGATATATTTTTGACCTTTAAGTCGAGATAACCTTCGGCTACCGTGGCATCAATACCTTTGATATGGGCATTGGGGTCATCAAATTCTCTAACGTCATGGCCATGTCTTTCAACGATTTTAAATGGCCCATTTAAGAAGAGATAGAAAAGGATGTTGGAGAGTTGGCATAAGCCACCACCTGGGACATAGGCCATCTCACCATTGATGATACATAGCCCATCTTTATAAGACTCTTCTTTTTGAGCATCTTTTAGGCAATACCAGAAAGAAAAGACTTCATTTGCTTTGATGATGAGCTTATCTATCTTCTTACTGGCGAGTTTTAGATTAAAGACCTTGTTGTGTTGATATTCAATAGGGAAACCTGTTCCATCATTAATCATCACTTCTTCTTTGTGGGCTAATTCATATCTAAAAGGTTTACTTGCATATTCATTAGCGAATTTATGCGAAGACAATGACATTTTGGCATAGTATAATTTAGTATGTATTTCATCTTTGCATTTTCTTATTTCTTTTAACATTTGTATATCCTCCTGTCTTATTTGTATTAATTGTATTATCTGTATTATTTGTATCATGTGTATTAGTGCAATGTCAAGACCGGAAGATAATATTTATTTATCTTTTTTATCTAATATAATTAATTCATGGATTATTATTCTTACTATAAAGACGATATTGTATTAGTTGCAGACGAAAAGGGATTAAAGGCTCTCTATTTTAAAGATGATAATTTGATAAGTGGGCAATATAGAGATGACCTAGATATCTTTATAAAGACTAAGAAGTGGTTAGATGCTTATTTTTCAGGCCATAAAGATAAGTTTCCATGTCGGCTAAGCTTAAATGGTAGCGACTTTGATTTAAAGGTGTGGGAAGCCTTATCAACGATAGAATACGGTAAGACTTTATCATATGAAAAAGTCGCTAATATGGTTGCATCTAAGCCACGAGCTACAGCTAATGCCATAGGGCGAAACAAGTTATTAATTATCATTCCTTGCCATCGTGTAATAAGAAAAGATGGTAGCTTGGGTGGCTACCGAGGTGGCATAGAAAATAAAAAGAAGCTTCTAGAATTAGAAAAGAGATATAGAGATATCGATGAATAATTGTAAGTATTTTAAACTCTGTGGAGCATGTAAATATCCGTTAGATGATTATGAAGCAGCTTTAAAATCTAAAGTAAAAGAGTATCAAAAGATTCTTAAAGATTTTCATATTGGCAAAGTTGTTGCCAATCCTTGTATATATCATTATCGCAATAAGATTACATATCGTTTCTTTATGCAAAAGGGCAAGTTATATGCTGGGTTTTATGAAGAAGGAAAGGCTAATCCTATAAGTATTGATGATTGTCTCATTCAAAAAGAAACAGCCTCTAAGATAATGAAAGATATCTTAGATTACTTGAATAGATATCATGTCGAAGCCTATAATCCCCTTACTAAAAGAGGTCTAGTTCGCTATGTCATGTTTAGGGTATCTAGTGACGATAAAGTATCGATGTGCTTAATCTTAGGCAATAGAGAATTTAAAGGCAGCAATAACTTTTTTAAGACACTTAGAAAATTACATCCTGAGATAGTTAATATTGATATGTCAATCAACAGTCGCAATACTACGGTAGTGATGGAAGGAAGTATTACTAATGTCTATGGTTTAGGCTATCTTAAGGACAAGATGGGAGATTTTATCTTCAATATCCCCAATAATGCCTTTTATCAAGTCAATCACGACTGTGCCTTAAAGATATATGAGGATGTCGTCAAAAGATTGGATATCCAAAAAGATAATGTCATACTCGATGCCTATTGTGGAATTGGCACTATCAGTCTATTTTTAGCTACTAAGGCTAAAGAAGTAATAGGAGTAGAGATTAATGGTCAAGCGGTTAAAATGGCTAAGATTAATGCTAGAGAGAATAATATCGACAATGTTTCCTTTATCACAAGTGATGTGAGTGAATACATCTATGATAATGATTTTGATATCTTAGTCGTCGATCCGACTAGAAATGGCATGGATGATAGATTTATTAAGACTATACTAAATAAAAGACCTAAAAAGATAGCTTATGTCTCTTGTAATCCTGTGACGATGATTAGTGATTTAAAAAAGCTTAAAAATGATTATTTTATTGAAGATATAAGTCTCTATGATCAATTTGGTTTTACATCGCATTTTGAAGCTTTAACGATATTGCATCGCAAATGATATAATGGAAATCAGGAGGAAGTTTATGTTAGAAAAACTATGTGAATTTTTAAATGATGGCCGTACTAGTTACAATGCCACTGATAAAATTGTTGATATTTTAAATAAAGAAGATTTCATCGAATTAGATGAGCGTAAAGACTTTAATATTGAACTTGGTCATAATTATTATGTGAAAAGAAATGGCTCAAGTATCATCGCTTTTAAGATACCTAAAGAATTAAAAAGACAATCATTACTCATGACTTTGAGTCACAGTGATTGCCCATCATTGAAATTAAAACCTAATGCCATCATAAAAAATGGTAAGTATGTCAGATTGAATGTGGAAGTCTATGGTGGACCTATCTTAGCTTCATGGTTAGATAGACCTTTATCTATGGCTGGTCGCGTAATTATTAAAAGAGAAGATAGTCTTCAAGCCATAAATATTGATTTTAAAAAACCGATGTGCATCATTCCTAATGTCGCTATTCACATGAATCCATCTATTAATAAGGGTTATGAGTACAATCCTCAAGTAGATTTATTGCCACTTTGTAAAGAAGGTTTTGATATCAAAGAGATGATAGCTGATCATTTAGCTATTAATTCAGAAGATGTCTTGAATTATGATTTATATCTATATCCTGTAGCTGAAGCTATGATATGGGATGATTATATCTCTAGTCATCACTTAGATGATCTATCTTCTAGCTTTACATCTTTGATGGCTTTTATTAATGCTAAAGATGTAAAGCATATTAATTTATATGCTTGTTTTGACAATGAAGAAGTTGGTTCACTCACAAGACAGGGAGCTGCCAGTGACTTCTTAAATCTTATCTTGCGCAAGATTAGTGAAGAACTAAACTTCAATTACGAAAGAGCTATTGCCAATTCTATATCTCTATCTTGTGACAATGCCCACGCTGCTCATCCTAACCATCCCGAAAAAGCCGATGAGACTAATAGACCATATATGAATGCTGGTATCGTAATTAAACATAATGCCAACCAATCTTATACTTCTGATAGTTTAGGCAGCGCCATCTTTACTCAGATTCTCGATAGAGCTAAGGTGCCTTATCAATTCTTCACTAATCGCAGTGATATGCGTGGCGGCTCAACCTTAGGTAATATTTCTAATGCTCAAGTGTCACTTTTGTCTATCGATATCGGCATGGCTGAGTTAGCTATGCATTCAAGTTATGAAACACAAGGTATAAAAGACATTCAATATATGATTGATGGTATCCAAGCTTTCTATGAGACAGAAATTTATTTTGATGGCGATCATATTCAAATCGAAAATAAGTAAGAAAAAAGATAACTTTCTAATATAGGGGAAGTTATCTTTTAATATTGCTGATTTATTCAATGTCTATCCAGATGCCGATGTCTCTCATTTCGGAATTTGGGATGCTTCTATAAAAGTGTTGAGCTATACCTCTATGACTATAGCTAGGAAGGACGCAGATCCAATCTTGATATGCCTTTGCAGAAGCGTCAAAGTGACTATTGATCATACAAGAATCAATATTTATGGTAATTAATTATCTACATATTATCAAATCGAAGAAGAAAAAAATGGTTGATTAGGATAATTTAATCAACCATTAATATATAAGCTCGAGGGTACGAACTTGAATGAAACTGGTGCCGACGATAGGACTTGAACCTACGACCTACGCGTTACGAGTGCGTTGCACTACCGACTGTGCTACGTCGGCATAAATCCTTTTATTTAAAGGATTTAGTAAAATTGTATGCCTTTTTAGCTATATTGTAAATAGCTTTGAAAGCTGGTGAAATAGTATATTCAAATTGACCGATCAATTCAACTACTTCACCACCGTATTGCTTCTTATAGGTATAAAGGCCATAGAATTCATTACTAGGATTAAAATCGCCAGTAATACCATAAAAGTTATAATATTTAAAACCTTCTGCCTGAGACTTTTTGATAAGTTCAGTGACGATGATGTATGAAGTAGAAAAGTGTGTCATATATTTTTCATCATTTCCTGCCAAAAGCATAATAGCTTCATCGCCATAGGTGAGTAGAGCGATGGCGCTCAAAGCTACTTTCTCACCATATTCGCTATGGGCTTCATCAATGATTTTAAGTAAAGTCAAGTTAGAATTTAAGACTATTTCTTCTTCAGCAATAACATTTTCATTATGCTTAGAATTAGAACGTGCCTTAATCTTGGCGATATAAGCCTTATTCTTTTCGATGTCACGCAAGACATTTTCTCGACACTTGGCAAAATCTATTTCTGCCACATAGTAGTGTAACATATCATCTTTTCCTAACATGTCATACATTCTTTCGTAGTAAGAAAGGGGTCTATCGATAAAACCTCTACGATCAGCTGTCTTTTCCATCAACTTTTTAAAGACAGGAATTTCATCTCTATTAAGTTCTCTTACATCGATGGCTAAATTATCCTTTTTCTTGATTCTGCGACGAACTTCATAGCGGAAGTTTTTTTGCAGCTCATCATATGGACAATCTAGAGGCAGACGGAATAGCCAACGGGGTTGAAGATTTTCATAATAGAGGTTAAATCCTTTATGTTTATAACCTAAGGCTATTAAATCATCGACTACTTTTTTATGTTCAATGCCACCTTCGACAATATTACCATTGATATCTCTTTGCTGGTAGGAGAGATAGGGATCGATGATGAGTTCAAATGCCCCCTTGCCTTTTAAATATTTAACTAATTCTTCATTGAATGATTTAACTAATTCATTATTGTTAAAATCGATTAGATAACCATGAGGTGAATAGAAGAGATATCGCTTAAAAAGTGGCATCTTCTTCGCCAGCAGCATGGCAAAAGCCAAATATTGCCCATTATCATCGACATAGGCTAGATAGTAATCCTTCCAACCAGTACTTCTTTTGACATCAGCCCAATTAGAAGTCTGTTCAAAAGAGACTAGCGGATGATTTCTAGTCAATGAATTGTAATCTTCTTTTTTTATTTCTATCAGTTTCATTTATTCTTTTCTGCTTTTCTAATGTAGTATTTACGTCTAATATTTAATAAAGTCAATATTATCTTATTCATGAGTGGTCTAACGATGAAGTCGAATTCACCAATAAACTCATCATAGTCACCACCAAAACGCATCTTAAATAAGGTTATACCATAGAGTGAAGATTTCTTATCGATGATGCCTTCAGCCCCAAAGAAGTCAACCCAACGATAGCCTTCATTTTTAGCATCTTTAATCACTTGATAGTATAGCTCATAGTTGGCGTTGACAAATTGTAGGATGTCACTGTTGCCGCCATGAACTACCCAAACCTTATCTTTAAATTTGGCAGTGATGACACTTGAAAGAACTAATTCATCTTCTTTAATATCTGCGACTAATTGAGCTTCTTTTTGAACTTTTTTAAGTTGATCATTTAAGTCATTGACTTTTTTCTTTTGACGAGAGCTAGCATTTTCACTAGTACATATAGCTAATTCATCTAAAAGATTTTTTTCTTTTTGCCTATATACTTCTTTTAGATGTAAGACATCTAATTTAGCGACATAGATATCAGACATGCCTTCTTCATTTAAGACGGTATAAAAGTCATCGAAGAAAGCATAGGGTTCTAAGACTATCTCTTTACGTTTAGAAGTCTCTTCCATTGTCTTATAGAAGTCTTTGACATCTTCTCTACTTCCTTTATATATCTTTAAATTATAAGGATTATTGCGCTTTAAGATATTCTTAGTAGTTGGATGAAAGTGACTAAAGATATCATCTAAATCACTATCTAGATTTAAACGGAAGGTGAAGCGAGGATTAGATGAATCGGCAAAACGGATAGTAAAGCCCTTATGCCTTGCGCCTAAGGTTTTTAAATTATCAATTAGGCTTAAATTGTCTTCATCTTCATATATCACCTCAGCATTGTTATCTAACTTATGTAAGATTAAGTCTGGGTCGATGCGTAAGTAAAGGCCATGATGACTCTTAGTAAATTTCTTTATCTCTTCGACCATGATTTTTAAAAGCTTTTCATCTTGATAATCGATGATAAAACCACGGGGGCAGTAAAAGATAGAATAATATAATATCTTTTTTTCTAACACTAGGGCAGTAGCCTTAATTTCGCCATTATCCATTAGGGCTAGATGGTAAACTTTCTGTCTTCTTTTCATCGCCACTTTACCCCAAGCAGAGGTCTGCATAAAGTGGGCTCTTTCGTTATTATATGCAAATGAATCAAAGGATTCGTTGTCTATTTCTCTCAATTCCATGAAGCTATTATATAAGACTTTTAATTCCTTTACAAATTTAAAATATCATTCTATAATGAGAATAGTTCTCAATAAAGTTATTATGCGACACACTAGACAAAAAGAAAAATTACAGACACTCTTATTTGAAAAACCTCATCATTTTAAAGCTGAGGAGCTTTATAATCTCATCAATAAAGAGGACAAAATTATTTCTTTGGCAACCATTTATCGCCAACTAGATGGTCTTGTGAAAGAGGGCAAACTCAAAAAGATTAATATCGATAATACCTTCTTCTACGATTCGCGGATTGAAGCTCATGAGCATTTTTATTGCATTAAATGTAGAAGCGTCAGCGATGTCACAATAGATGATGGACTATTAGCTGAATCATTTAATGAGCATAATGAACATGAACTCTTGTCGCAAGAAGTAATCTTTAGGGGAATCTGTAAAGACTGTTTGAAAAAGGAGAAAAAGAGATGGAATTAAAAGGTTCAAGAACAGAAAAAAATCTTCAAGAAGCATTCGCTGGTGAATCACAAGCACGTAACAAGTATACTTATTTCGCTAAGATAGCTCTAGATGCAGGTCTTGATCAAGTAGCTAAATATTTCTTAGAAACTGCAAGAAATGAACAAGAACACGCTCGTCTATGGTTTGAAGCATTAAATGGTGGTATGCCAGATGTTGCAACTGCTCTAAAGATGGCGGCTGAAGGTGAAAACTACGAATGGACTACTATGTACAAAGACTTCGCTGAAGTAGCTAAAGAAGAAGGTTTCACTCGTATCGCCGCTCAGATGAAGATGGTAGCCGATGTAGAAAAGTTACATGAAGAGAGATACTTAAACCTTCTATCAAATGTCGAAAATGCTCAAGTATTTGAAAAGGAACACGAAGAAGTTTGGGTATGTGCTGTATGTGGATACCGTCATGTAGGTAAAAAAGCACCTGTTGTATGTCCTTTATGTGGTTATCCTCAAAGCCAATTCTCACTTGAAAAGATTGACTACTAATATTAAAAGTGGCTTCCAAAATTGGAAGCCTTTTTAATTCTAATTAAGTCTAGTTTAGAGTTTTACGACATTTTTAGCCTGCGGTCCACGATCGCTTTCAACGACATCATATGTAACAGTTTGCCCATCTTCTAAAGTTTTATAACCATCGCAAATAATTCCTGAGAAATGTACAAATATTTCTCTGCCATCATCGCCAGTAATAAAGCCATAGCCTTTTTCAGAATTAAACCATTTAACTTTGCCGGTCATGATTCCTCCTTTTACTAGCGTTATTAAGTATTTGATATACTTCCTTAACACACTTAAATTATAAGCCATTTAGGCCATTTATGAAAGCCTTTTCATACAATTGTTGTTGACAATAGATAAGATTTTTGTATACTACTATTTGAGTGTAAATAATGGCTAAGATTACGGTTGAAAATAAAACGGATAAAAATTTGTCTGTTTTGTATATAGGTGAGCTTGAAGATGTTGGGAAGATTGCATATGTTGAAAGAGACACCAATGCTTTAACTACCATTTCTTATGACGAATCTGGCTTAGATATTACACGCTTATTTGATAGTAATAAGACGATACTACATCTATATGAGGAAGCTTATGGCAGTCTTCAATCCGAATATGGAATATTGCCTCTGGATGTCGAAGTCTTAAATTATCAAAAAGATGAACACAGAATTATAGTCGAATATCGTGTACAAGACACTTTTTTATTCACGATAGAATTTTAGGAGTTTTAAAAAATGGCAAGTTTCAAATCAATGACAGATGTTGCTTATGATGTAATGTCAAAGAAAAAACATAGTATGGATTTTAGCAATTTATGGAAAGAAGTAGTTAATACTACCCACATTCAAGACGAGGATGAAGCCATTGCTCAATTCTATACTGATTTAACTTTAGACGGACGTTTTGCTTCCCTAAAGGACAACAATTGGGATTTAAAAGAGCGCTATTCTTTTGAAGAGACCTACGTCGATTTAAGTGAATTAGATACTGATGAAGATGAAGAATTAACTGAAGAAGTCGAAGAAGACGAAGACGGAGAGATTATAAAAAGCGAAGAAGACGAAGAAGATTACTAATTCGTCTTTTTCTTATGAATTATGAAATATATAGTACTAGATTTTAATGGCACCATAATCGATGATGTTGATGTATCACTAGAGTGTTTAAATAACTTAAGGGCTAGATTATTAAATCTAGAACCTTTGTGTCTAGATGAATATCGCCATATCTTTACTTTTCCCATCATCGATTACTATAAGCGCGCAGGCTTTGACTTTAAGGATGTGAGCTTTGAAGAGGTGGGCAAGATGTGGGTTGATCTCTATCTTGAAAAAGTTAGGGATATTAATTTGATGGATGATATTCTTTCTTTCTTAAAGAAGTATAAAGATAGCTATCACTTTATTATTTTATCGGCGTCGAAAAAAGAGATGATTATCGATGATTTAAATAGGCTTGGCATCATCGATTACTTTGATGAAGTTTTGGGTATTGATAATATATATGCTCATGGCAAACTAGAAATAGCCAAAGCATATTTTAAAGATAAGAAGCTTAGTGATTATCTTTTAATTGGTGATACCCTTCATGACGCCGAGGTCGCTAAGAGTGTTGGGATAAATTACAAACTGGTGGCTAAGGGTCATCAAGCTATTGATGTACTAGAAGAAGAAAGCACAGAGATTTATCATAATATTTCCGATATAGTACTTTAAAATGTTGAGAATAAGGCTAAAAAATATTAAAATAAGGGTAAATAATCTTAGGAGGAATTTATATGTTAGTTTCTGCAACAGAAATGCTTAAGAAAGCGCATGACGGGCACTATGCAGTCGCAGCTTTCAACATCAATAATCTGGAATGGACTAAATCTATCTTAAAGGCATGTCAAGAGATGAATTCACCTGTCATCCTTGGTGTATCAGAGGGAGCTGCTAAATATATGTGTGGCTTTAAGACAGTTGCCGATATGGTTAGAAATGTTCATGACGCTATGGGAATTACTGTTCCTGTTGCCCTTCATCTAGACCATGGTAGTTTTGAAGGTGCTAAAGCCTGCATCGAAGCAGGATTCACATCTGTCATGTTTGACGGATCACACTATCCAATTGAAGAAAATATCGAAAAATCAAAAGAGATTATCGCTTATGCTCATTCAAAAGGAATTTCTGTAGAATGTGAAGTTGGTGGTATCGGCGGTGAAGAAGATGGTGTTACTTCTATGGGCGAAGTAGCTGATCCTGAAGAATGCCGTCGCGTAAATGAACTTGGCGTTGACTTCCTGGCTGCTGGTATTGGTAATATCCACGGTAAATATCCTAGTAATTGGGCTGGCTTGAACTTTGATGTCTTAGCTGAAATTCAAAAAGTTACTAATGGACGTCCGCTAGTACTTCATGGCGGTTCAGGAATTCCAAGAGATCAGATTAAGAAAGCTATCTCTTTAGGTGTATCTAAAATTAATGTCAATACTGAACTACAACTTGAATTCCAAGCTGCTACTCGCAAATATATCGAAGAAGGAAAAGACTTACAGGGTAAAGGATATGACCCACGTAAACTCTTAGCTCCAGGTGCAGAAGCTATAACTAACAAATGCAAGCTGATGATTCAAGAATTCGGTTCTGACAACAAAGCTTAATTAGTATAGGCAGGCGGATAGCTTGCCTTTAATTTGGAGGAAAGATGACAAATAGTATCGAACTAGCATATAAATATCTAGAGAGCATCAAGGATGATGATGATAAAGAAACTATCTACAAGAAGGCAAGTGCAGCTTACAAACTTGATGATGGATGTTTAGAAGCTCTTATCATCATGTCTAAGTGCCTTGATGATATCGAAGAAAAAGAAAAAATCTTAAAAGCAGGAATAGAGAAGAAGAAAGAACTCATAAACCAAGGAAATTATCGCCGATTAGTCTATGAATTAGCTAAGCTTTATGAAGATTATGGTAAAAATAAGGCGGCAATAGCTTATTTCAATCTCTTAAATGAGCTTGATGTAAATAATGAATATCATAGCAATTATCATCTAGCTACGCTTTTTGCCTTATTAGAAGATGATAGGATACTATCTTTAGTTTCTATTGAAGATGATGAAATTAAATTATTATTTCCTTACATGATGTATTTATATAAGATAAACGAATATGCTAAAGCTATAGAAGTCTTTAAGAAGATAGATAGCTTAAATCCTTATTTCTATAAGGTTTTAAGTGGTGAGAGTGATGAAGATAGTGAGATTAATGAAAACTTGTCTTTAGCTTTGAAGATTTTAAGTTTTAATAGTGTAGTGATTAATTCTTGTCAGGGTTTTATTTCTTATATTGTGAACAAGAGAGAAATGTTATAATTTATTAGGTGATGCGCATGAAATTACAGGGAATCTTGTTTGACATGGATGGAACTTTGATCGATAGTGAGAAATATTATGTCGAAGGGACATATGAATGGATTCAAAGATATGGCTTTAATGGCGAGATAGAGGAAGTCTATAGCATCATTGGCACTACGATAGATGTTACTTATGAAATATTAGCGAAACTCACAAATCTCAGCATTTCTGAGGTGGCCAAAGCTAATGATGCCTACTTCAATAATGAAAACCCTCTAAACTATGCCAAGATTATCTATCCAGAAGTTAAAAAATGCCTAAAGGAATTTAAAGATATGGGTTTAAAGTTAGCTCTTTGTACCTCTAGTAGTCGCAAGGAAATCGAACGATTTATTAATGAATGTGGATTAGAAGGCATCTTTGATGTCACGTTAGGTTTTGAAGATATTGTCTTAGCTAAACCCAATCCAGAAATATATTTAAAAGCCTTAGATAAATTAGACTTAGATGTCGATGAAGCCATCATCGTTGAAGATTCTAAAGAAGGTATTAGGGCAGGCATCAATTCCAATGTCTATACGTTTGTCAGAAAAGATTATCGCTTTAATATCGACCAGAGTGCTGGCAATGCATTTATCGATAACTTAAATGATTTGATTGAATGGGTGAGGAGTAATATAAATGGATGATAATATCAAAATACAAGGTGGACATAAATTAAATGGTGAAGTGCATATCAGCTCAGCTAAAAATGCTGCAGTAGCCCTAGTTCCGGCTGCTGTCTTAGCTAGTCATGTCGTCACATTTTTGGATATTCCTAATATTTCGGATATCGATTCACTAGTCCAACTCTTAGAATTTTTAAATGTAAAAGTCTATCGTCGTCAAGATACTTTGGTTATCGACCCTAGTGAAATACAAAACAAGATGATGAACCATGAAGCTGTCAGCAAACTAAGAGCTTCATACTACTTTCTAGGAGCCTTATTAGGGCGCTTTAAAGAAGTTAAGATGAAGATGCCAGGAGGTTGTGACTTAGGCCCTCGACCTATAAATTTACACCTCAAGGGCTTTGAAGCATTAGGTGCGACAGTTGATTATGAAAATGGTTATTATACGATAAAGGCTGAGGAACTAGTTGGGAATAATATCTATCTAGATTTTGCTTCGGTGGGGGCGACTATCAATATCATGATGGCCGCTGTCTATGCCAAAGGTAGAACTGTAATAGAAAATGCTGCGAAAGAACCAGAAATAATTGACGTAGCTACTCTTTTAAATAAGATGGGTGCAGAAATTAGAGGAGCTGGTACCGATACGATTACCATCGATGGCATTATGAAACTTGGTGGTTGTGTACATGAAATTATTCCTGATCGCATCGAAGCTGGTACCTATATCATCTTAGCGGCTGCTTGTGGTGAACATGTGAAGATTAATAATGTCATTCCGCAACACCTAGAAGCTCTCTTATCTAAATTACAAGAGATGGGTGTCAACATGGAGATAGGTAGTGATTATGTCGAAGTTTTTGAAAGTCGTGAATTAAGAGCCATCGATGTGAAGACCTTACCATATCCAGGACTTGCCACTGACCTTCAACAACCCCTCACCGCCTTATTAACCCAAGCCATCGGTATCAGTAAGGTGACGGAGACGATATATCCAGAGAGATTTAAACATTGTCATGAGCTCAATAAGATGGGTGCAGACATCGAAATATATAATGGTCAAAGTATCATTAATGGCCCAACACCACTACATGGGGATGTGGTGACGGCTACCGACTTGCGTTGTGGGGCATCTCTCATCATCGCTGGCTTATTGAGTGATGGGGAGACAATAATCAAAGATGCTTATCATATCTATCGCGGTTATGATTCAATTAAAGAAAAATTAAAAGCTTTAGGTGCATGTATCGAATAATCGTATTTACAAAGTAATCTTTATTTGATAGAATTAGTGAGCACTTAGAACTTACTTTAGGTTGATAAGATACTTAAGGCAGAAGGGAGATTACTATGAAAAAAGGAATTCATCCTGATTACCATAAGGTAACAGTAACATGTGCAGGTTGTGGAACAACTTTCGAAGTTGGTTCTACAAAAGCTGGAGAAATTAAAGTTGATACTTGCTCAAACTGCCATCCATTCTATACTGGCAGACAACGTTTCGCAGCTGCACAAGGACGAATTGAAAAATTCAATAAGAAATATGGCTTAAATAAAAAATAAGGGTGCTAATCCTTATTTTTTTAAAAGGAGATCAAATTAATATGTATCAAAGATATAAAGACGGATGGTTAGAGACAATATCTGGCTGCATGTTCGCTGGTAAGACTGAAGAATTAATCCGCCGAATTAAAGTATTAGAATATGCCAAGAAGAGGATAATGGTCTTTAAACCAGCTATCGACAATCGCTATTCGGATACTAAAGTAGTTTCTCATTGTGGAAGCTATGTTGACAGCTACGTGGTTACAAGTCCAAGAGAAATCTTAGAGATGGTCAAGGAGGACACCGATGTCGTTGCGATAGATGAAGTTCAATTCTTTGACAACACTATTTGTGAAGTCTGCAATATTTTAGCCAACAAAGGTAAAAGAGTTATGGTAGCAGGCCTAGATACCGATTTTAGAGGGGAACCTTTTGGGCCTATGCCAACACTTATGACGCAGGCAGAATTTGTAACTAAGTTGACAGCGATATGTAATTCATGCGGAGCACCAGCTACTAGAACTCAACGCATTATCAATGGTGAACCAGCTAAGTATGATGACCCTATCATTTTAGTAGGGGCTAGTGAGAGTTATGAAGCTAGATGCCGCCATTGTCATGTCGTCAAAGACCGTCCTGATAAAATGGAGGGCTGATTATGGATGCAAAGATTATTAAATGTCAAGAAATCGAAAAGCGTTATAATGAGATATCTGATTTGATGTCGACGGAAGAAGTTGCATCAGATCCTAAGCAATTTACTAAATTATCTAAGGAACAAGCATCTATTAAAGGTGCTTTTGATGCTTATCAAGAATATAAAAAATTGACATCTGCACTTAAAGATGCTGAAGAGATGTTAAATGAAGATGATGAAGAATTAAAAGCGATGGCTGCGCAAGAAATCCAAGAGCTTAAGGAAAAGATTGAAGCTATTGAAAAACATATCGAAGTCTTACTAATTCCTAAAGATCCTGAAGATGGCTATGATTGTATCGTCGAAATTAGAGGTGCTGCCGGTGGTGATGAAGGAAATATCTTTGCGGGCGATTTATTCCGCATGTATTCATATTATGCTGAAAGCCTAGGCTATAAGATTCAAGTCATGGAATCTTCTGAATCAGAAGCTGGTGGATACGCTTTGATTTCTTTCTTGGTTAAGGGACAAGATGCTTATCGCCACTTTAAGTTTGAAAGTGGAGCTCATCGCGTACAACGTGTTCCTAAGACTGAAACCCAGGGACGTATTCATACTTCGACTGCTACTGTCTTAGTGCTTCCTGATATTGAAGAGACAGATATTGAGATACCTGATTCTGATTTAACGATTGAAACTCATCGCTCATCAGGAGCTGGCGGACAACATATCAATAAGACAGACAGTGCTGTTCGCATTACTCACATTCCAACTGGTATCACTGTCAATTGTCAAGATGGTCGTAGCCAGATGGCTAACCGTGAGACGGCTTTAAAAATTATCCGTGCCCGTGTCTATGAAGAGATGGCTCGTCGCAAAGCCGAAAAAGAAGGGGCTATTCGTAAGTCTAAGATAGGTACTGGTGACCGCAGTGAAAAGATTAGAACTTATAACTATCCACAAAATCGTGTTTCTGATCACCGTATAGGTCTCACAATTACCCAATTAGATCGCATCATGGAAGGCAAATTAGATGATATCGTAAATGCCTTATTAGCCAATGATGAAAAAGAGAAATTGTTAAATGAGTAGTTATAACGATTTATTACATATTTATAAGAAAGACTTTGAACAAAAAGATATACCCATATCGACAATCAAAGCTTTTCTTTTTGAATTATGTACAGAAAAAGATATTGATTTATATACAAATTTAGATAACGATGCCGATAAAGAGATAGAAGATAAATTTCACAAAGGTATAGCTAAGATATTAGATGGTATGCCTATGAATTATGTCTTGGGCTATTGTTGGTTTTATGGCTATCAATTTATTGTGAACGAAGATGTTCTCATACCTCGCTATGAGACCGAAGAATTAGTCTTGCAAGTCTTAAAGAAGATTGATGCTCTAGATAGAAAAGACATCGTCTTAGCAGATGTGGGGACTGGTTCAGGAGCTATTGCCATCAGTTTAAAAAAAGAGGCACCAGAACTTAAGGTCTATGCCAGCGATATTTCAAAAGAAGCCTTAGAAGTAGCGAAGAAAAATGCTGAAAAACTAGATGCCGAAGTCGAATTCATGGCTGGCGATATGCTAAAACCGCTGATTGAAAGAAATATTAAATTAGACTTTCTGGTTTCCAATCCGCCTTATATACCAAGCGAAGAGACGATGGAACATTCTGTCGTTGATTATGAACCTCATGTAGCCTTATTTGGTGGTAAAGACGGCTTAAAATTTTATCAATCTATCATTAATGATGCCCCAAAGATTTTAAATAAGGGCGCATATATGGCTTTTGAAATAGGCTATAATCAAAAAGAAGCCTTGAGCGATTTGTTTGCCCAAGCCTTTGATGCCGATATTGATGTCATCAAAGATATCAATGGCAAGGATAGAATTTTGATGGTAAAATTACATTAAATTTCACAGAATTTACACAAAGCTTTAGTTAAATATAGGTATAGATAATTTTTTCATGTTTTCTACCTCCCTATTTAGAGTTATCCTAATTTAACAAAAAGCCCATAAGGGTTTTTTGTTTTGACACTTATAGATGTATTATTTAATTTGAATGAATTATAATAGCGATTAGTTAAAGGAGATTATTATGAATGATTATGTAGTAACTTGTTGTTCGACAATTGATATGAACTTAGATTTTTTTGCCAAAAGAGATATTCCTTTTATTCCATTTCACTTTCATATGGATGGACAAGAATATGCCGATGACTATGGCAAGAGTATTTCCATCGAAGATTTCTATAAGGCGATGGAAAATGGTGCTATGCCTACAACTTCGCAGATTACTATTTATGAATATACATCTTTTTTTGAACCATTCTTAAAAGATGGTAAGAGCGTATTGCACCTTGCGATGTCTAGTGGAATTTCTGGCTCATGTAACTCAGCTATGCAAGCGGCTAGAGACCTCAACGAAAAATATGAAGCTAAGGTAGCTGTCATCGATTCATTAGCAGCATCTAGTGGCTATGGACTATTAGTAACCATGGCTAAAGATAATTATGATAAGGGCATGTCCTTTGAAGAAAATCATAAGTTTATTGAGGAACATAAATTAAATGTTCAGCACTGGTTCTTCACTACCGACTTAACGACTTTCATCCGTGGAGGACGTGTATCTAAGACAGCTGGTTTTGTAGGAACAGCTCTTCACTTGTGCCCATTGCTTCATGTATCTTATGATGGCAAGCTAATTCCGATGGAAAAGATTCGTGGCAAGAAGAAAGTCATTAAAGAGATTGTCAATAAAATGGAAGAGCTAGCGGACAATGGCTTAGATTATGATGGCTATGTCTATATTTCTAATTCAGCTTGTCTTGAAGATGCTTTAGCAGTAAAAGATGAGATACTAGCTCGTTTCTCAAAAGTTAATGATGTAGAGATTAATTCTATTGGTACTGTCATCGGTTCACATACTGGTGTAGGTACAGTAGCTTTATTCTTTACAGGCCAAAAACGAGTAGACTAAAAGGCGAAATTAATCGCCTTTTTTAATACCATTCATCAATTCGGTTAGCTATCTTACTAGCGATATCCTTCTTTTGAAAAAAACGATAGAAGATGATGGATATGGTAGATAAGATAAAGATGACTAAGATAATTTCGAAGTTTAGATTACTTAGATAAAAGAAGTCTCTAGCGATAAAATAGCTAGTAAAAATACCGATAAAGGCAATGATTATTAAGGAAGTTCGAAGGTAATTAAGAGGTTTAGAGATATCATAAAGGACATAGACTAGAGTAAAGAAAGTGATAAAGACGATGATAGTCTGACTGTCATTTAGTGAAATGAGTGGGAATATGCGTGAGCATAGTTCGACGACCACAATAGAAATGATAATGCCTAAAGCTGAGGGTATAGCCCTTGATAAGACATTGGCTAAGAAGTTGCCTTTGACGATTTCATAATTAGGTTCAAAGGATAAGATGAAGGAAGGGAAGCCTATACATAGAGTAGATAAGAGAGTTAATTGAATAGGGCTAAAAGGATATTCCTTGAATAAGAAGATGGTAAGTATTGATAATCCTATCGATAAGACAGTCTTAGACAAAAATAGGGTAGCTGTTCTTTGGATATTGTTGATAACTCTTCTTCCCTCATTAACTATTTTATGCATATGACTAAAATCATTATCTAATAATACGACATTGGCGACATTTTTAGCACTATCTGCTCCTTCGTACATAGCTATTGAGAAATCAGCTTCTTTTAAAGCCATGACATCGTTGACACCATCGCCAACCATACCGACGGTATGACCATTCTCTTTGAGATATTCAATCATCATGCACTTTTGGTCAGGATTTACACGACCAAAGATATTATTGCATAGAAGTTTTTCTTTCAATTCTTCATCACTCAAGTTAGAACAATCCACATAGCGATCAGCCTTAGCGAAATTAACTTTCTTCAGGATGTTAGCGACAGTGAAGGCATCATCACCTGAGATGATTTTTAGTTCCACCTTCTGTTTTTCAAAATAGGCTAGGGTCTTTGCAGCATTATTTCTTATCTCATCTTGAATGATTACAAGAGCGATTATTTTATGATTTTTACTTAGAGCTAAGACGCGATTAGCTTTTTCGGCATTAGCCTTTATATCACTTTCAACTCTCGTATCTTTAAAGGCATCTAAGAATTCATAAGCTCCTAATTCATAACGTATATCATTGCTTTCCATCACTGTCTTTTTGGTAGCTGATGAAAAAGATTCTATCCTAGTAGCTACGATATCTTTCGATAAGTGATAATAGTTTTTTAAAGCTATGGCAGTCTGATTTTCATCTTTAGCCTTATCCATCATATTGGCGATAATATTATCGATGTCATCATCACTATATTTAATTGTATCGATGACTTTAAGTCGGCCACTAGTAATGGTCCCAGTCTTATCAAGGCATAAGACATCACAACGTGCCAAAGTTTCAAGTGAATACAATTCTTGAACCAAGGTATTTTCATTAGATAACTTTAAGGCGCCTAAAGTCAAAGATACAGAAGTCAACAGGACTAAGCCCTCTGGTATCATACCTACTAAGGATGCTACGGTTTGTAGTATGGTCTCGTTTAAACTTATTTGGGAAATAAAATATTGTTTATAAAATAGAATGATACCTAGAGGAATGATGATGACTGAAACACTTTTAATGATAAAATCTAGAGCATCTTTTAATCTGGAAGGTTGCTTCTTCTCTCTTTTGACATTCTTTAAGATATGGTAGATATAATTATCTTGACCGACTTTAGTCACTTCCATATAGCAAGTGCCAGAAGTGATATAGCTACCGGCAAATAATTCATCACCGGCCTTCTTTTCGATGGTATCAGCTTCACCTGTAAGTAAAGATTCATTGACGCCGACATGGCCTTCAATCACTCTTCCATCACTTAAGATTTGATCTCCTAGTTTAAGTTTACAGATATCATTTAAGACTAGCTCCTCGCCATTAATCTTGGAAAGCTTATTATTTCTAAGGACATTGGCATGTGGTTGAGATAACATTCTTAACTTATCTAAAGTCTTTTTCGCTCTGAGCTCTTGTGCGATACCGATGGCGGTATTAAAGATGATTACCAACATAAAAAGGGCATTGCGAAAATGCCCAGTGATGAATACTAGGATGGCTAAGATGATATTGATGGCATTAAATAGAGTAAAGATATTAGATGTGATGATTTGCTTGCTGTTACGCACAGTCACATCGGGATTGATATTGACTTGACCATTTTGTTTGCGAAGGGATACCTCAGTATCACTTAAACCTGTCATATCTTCTTCTCCATGATGTAGTCATCCATTACATAGCCATGACCAATATCATTCATAACAGCATCAATAATATTGAAGCCCCAATGTTTATATATCTCTATAGTATTAGAATTATATTTATTAACTGTGAGATAGATACTTTTTAAATTATTCTTTTTAGCATAAGCTATCGCATCATTTAATAGTTTACCGGAGATGCCAAGACCCCTTTTAGTCTTTAAGACATAGAGCTTGGATAAAAATAATCTATCGCCATCTATCTTATATTCAGTAAAGGCGACATTTTCGCCATCGATAGAAAACAATTTAAAGACGGTGCCCTGACTTAGCTCCTCTTCTATCGCTTTTGGCGATAAGAATAAGTTCACCATGTACTCAGCTTGATCAAGACCTATTATATCTTTGAAGTGATCGATGAATATCGTTGAAGCGATTTCACTGGTTGGGTGTACTAATTTATCATCAACATTAATAATTTCATATTGCATAGACAAGAAATCTCCTTAAAATATATTTTAGCATTATTTTAAACTTTGATATAGAATAGATGAAGAGGTGAACAATTATGAGTTTAACAGCAGGTATTGTTGGATTGCCCAATGTTGGAAAATCAACTCTTTTTAATGCCATTACTAATAGTAAAGTAGAGGCTGCTAACTATCCTTTTGCCACCATTGAACCCAATGTCGGCGTCGTGGAAGTCAAAGATGAAAGACTTACCAATTTGAGTAATCTATTTCAACCAGAAAGAACAATATATACGACATTTGAATTTACAGATATTGCTGGATTAGTAAAGGGTGCCAGTAGTGGTGAAGGCCTAGGTAATAAATTCTTGGCTAATATTCGTGATGTGGATGCGATATGCCATGTCGTCAGATGTTTTGAAGATAATTCTATTACCCATGTCTACAATCGTATTGATCCTATTGATGATGTTGAGATTATCAATATGGAACTTATAATGGCTGATATGGCATCTTTGGAAAATAGAATGAGCAAGATAGCTAAGAAGGCTAAGACTAATGATGCTGAGGCCAAGGCCGAGATGAATGTCTTAAATAAGATTATGGATTGTTTAAAGGAAGGGAAATTAGTTTCTTCATTAGATTTCAGCAAAGAAGAAAAGGTTTTTGTCAAAGCATTTCAACTTTTGACATCTAAACCAGTTATTTATATTGCCAATATAAAAGAAGAAGAGATAAATGATCCTTCTATCAATGATAATTATAATAAGCTCAAAGCTTATGCTGAGGCTAATAAGGCTGAGGTAGTCGCTATATCAGCACGTATCGAAGAAGATTTATCTGGCATGGATAAGGAAGAAAAATTAGCTTTCTTAAATGATTTAGGTATTAATCGTTCTGGCCTTGATGAACTTATCTTAAAAGCTTATAAGACATTAGGTTTGAAGACTTTCTTTACAGTTGGTAAAGACGAGTGTCGTGGTTGGACATTCAAGGATGGCATGACAGCTCCTGAGTGTGCCGGTGTCATTCATAGCGATTTTCAAAAGGGCTTTATCAAGGCTGAAGTCTTTACTTATGAAGACATCATGGAATATCAAAGCGAAGCTAAGTTAAAAGAAGCTGGTAAATTGCGTCTCGAAGGAAAGGATTATATTGCTCAAGATGGCGATATCATGCATTTCAGATTTAACGTCTGATAATCTTTCTTACTTGCAATATTATAGGAAGATAGAAAGTGGCAAAATCATTTATAATGATGACAATACTGTCATTGTCTATGATGAAACGGAGAAACGTCTATATCTCAAAAGTGATGATATAGATATTGTCGATAAATATATCTTTGATTTTTCTTTTTATGATTCGATAGTAGTCTATAATGAGAAAATAGCTAAACTGATAAAGGATAGATATGAATTAGAAGAGACCTATTCTTTTTATCTATATGCCTATTTAAGTAGAGATAAGATTAAATTGGATGACTATGATTTTCGTCTTATAGATATGCCTTATTATGATTTTATCAGAGCTAATTATCACTATTCTAGTGATGATGAATTAAAAGAAATTATCACTTCTAAGCATCTATTTGGCTTATTCGATAATGGTGAGATGGCTGGTTTTATCGGCATACATACTGATGGCAGTATGGGACTACTTTTAGTATTTGAAAAGTTTCGTGGCAAGCATTATGGCTATATTCTAGAAGCTATGCTCATCAATTATTTATTGGATAATGGCGAACTTCCTTATTGTGATGTCATGGATGATAATTATTATTCCATGCATATTCAAGACAAGCTCAAGATGACAAGAAGTGCTGGTAAGAAGTATTGGTTATTTAAAAATGAGTAGATATTTAGTAGCTGTATCAGGAGGGCCTGATTCGATGGCCCTTTTAGATAGTTTAAAGAAGAAAAATTATGATTTGATTGTCGCCCATTGTAATTATAATAAGCGCGATAGTGCTCTTAGAGATATGCAGATAGTTAGTAGATATTGTACTTCACATGGCATACCCCTAGTGATTAAAAATGCCTTTAAAGATGAGGTTAAGGGCAACTTTCAAGCTTGGGCCAGAGATTTCCGCTATCATTTTTTTAAAGAAGTCTATGATAGATATCATTGTGAAGGTCTTTTGATAGCTCATCAAGAAGACGACTTGATTGAGACTTATCTCATGCAGAAAGAAAAAAATCTCACTCCTTATTACTATGGTTTAAAAGCTAAGGCTAGACTATATGGCATGGATATCTATAGACCTTTTTTAAAACTTAAAAGGTCAAAGATCTTAGAATATCTAAATAGATATCATATTGAATATGGCATCGATGAATCTAATTTAAGTGATGACTATCGTCGAAATGTACTGAGACATCAATTTGTTGAGAAGATGAGGGATGATGAAAGAGAACTTATCTTGCAAGAGATTGAAATTAAGAATCAAGAACTAAAAGTAATTAAAGAAAAAATAAAGAAAGTATTAAAAGGTCAAAGAAAAATAAGCCTTAAAGACTTTGAAGAATTTGATGATAAAGTAGCTCTATTAAGATATCTTCTATATCCGGATATGGCAAAGACTTATATCGATAGCTTAATCGACAGTATTAAAAGTGCTACTAATTTTGAAATTTTAATACGAGATAAATATCTAGTATCTGAATATGGCTATCTTGAAGTCTATGATAAGGTCGAAGAATATTCTTATAGCTTTAATAAACTTGAATTTGTCAAAGAAGATTATTTTAAAATATGTACTAGCGGCAATAGTAAACAGGGCGTATTGCTTAAAGATAGTGATTTTCCTATCACTATCAGAACCTTTAAAGCTGGTGATAAAATAAGACTACCTTATGGCACAAAGAAAGTTTCGCGCTTTTTTATCGACAATAAGATACCTCGCAAATATAGAAGGATATGGCCTATTGTCGAAAACAGTTCTAATGAGATAATACTGGTTCCGGGAATTGGACCAAATATTAATCATTATTCTATAAAACCAAACGCATTTGTGGTAGAATTGCTATATTAAGGGGGCTTATATGCATACAGATATTGAATCTATCTTAATTAGCGAAAAAGAAATTAATTTAAAATGTAAGGAGCTAGCTAAGAAAATCAGCGAAGACTACGAAGGTTTAAAACCTGTCTTTGTCGGCTTACTTAAAGGCTCAGTACCCTTTATGGCTGAACTCATGAAATATGTCACAATTGATATATATATCGATTTTATGGATGTTTCTAGTTATAGTGGAACCGAATCTGTAGGTGATGTAAGAATTAATAAAGACCTAGATTCTTCTATCCAAGGAGAGGATATCATATTGGTAGAAGATATTGTCGATACAGGGAAAACACTGGAAAGAGTGCGCTCAATGATGTTTCAAAAAGGTGCTAAGAGTGTTAGAATTGTATCATTATTGGATAAACCAGACCGTCGAATTGTCGAGATAAATGCCGATTATGTCGGCTTTACTATCCCTAATGAATTCGTTGTGGGATTTGGTTTAGATTTTAATCAAAAATATCGTAATTTGCCTTACATCGGCATATTAAAGAAAGAGTGTTATTAAAGGAGATTGTAAAACATGCAAAACCCCAACAACAAGAATCGATTGATGTATAGTTTGCCATATCTTATTGTGCTAATTTTCATCATATCGATGTTATTTCAAAATCCTTTATCTTCACGCACAGTGACATTGGGATATAAGGAATTTGAAGAGGCCTTGACACAGGATAGAATCAGTACGGTAACTGTTTCAGTTGACTATAATACAATTGCTATTTCTGGTATTTATGTTGACGACCAGGGTACTTCTTATGAATTTGTTTCGGTTGTGCCAAATACTGAAAGTGAATCAGAAGCTCTATTTAGTCAACTCAAAGAAGTCAATAGTGTCAGTGTCATAGATGCAAATCAATCAAGCATATGGATTGAATTATTAGGTAGCATTTTGCCATTAATTATTTTTGTCGGTTTCGCTTTCTTTATGCTTACAAGAATGGGTGGCTCAAATGCGAATAAACAAGCCTTTGATTTTTCTAAGTCTAAAGCTCGTTTAGAAAATGATATTAAAGTGCGTTTCTCTGATGTAGCTGGTGCTGATGAAGAAAAAGAAGAGATGGCAGAAATTATTGAATACTTAAAGACGCCTAGAAAATTCGCTAAGATGGGTGCTCGTATCCCTAAGGGAATTTTGATGGTCGGTTCACCTGGTACTGGTAAGACCTTGCTAGCTAAGGCGGTAGCTGGTGAAGCTAATGTGCCATTTTATTCTATCTCTGGTTCTGACTTCGTCGAAATGTTCGTAGGTGTCGGTGCCAGCCGTGTTAGAGATATGTTCAAGACAGCTAAGCAGACTGCTCCATGTATGATCTTTATTGATGAAATTGATGCCGTAGGTCGTCAACGTGGTGCTGGTATGGGCGGCGGCCATGATGAAAGAGAACAGACCTTAAACCAATTGTTAGTTGAAATGGATGGTATGGCTGATAATAGCGGCATTGTCGTTATCGCTGCTACTAACCGTCCAGATGTACTTGATCCTGCCTTATTGCGTCCTGGTCGTTTTGACCGTCAAATCACTGTATCTTTACCTGATGTAAAGGGGCGCCAAGAAATATTGAAGGTTCACGCTCGCAATAAGAAAATTGCTGATGATGTAAATCTAGAAGCTTTAGCTAGAAGAACACCTGGTTTCTCGGGCGCTGACTTAGAGAATGTCTTAAATGAAGCAGCAATTCTATCAGTTAGACAGAATAAAGATGTCATCACTACTGAACAGATTGATGAAGCTATTGACCGTGTTATGATGGGACCAGCTAAGAAGTCTAGAACTTATGATGAAAAAACTAAGAAATTGGTTGCCTATCATGAAGCTGGACATGCCATTGTCGGTTTGAATTTGCCAGATGGTGCAGTAGTGCAGAAAGTTACTATCATTCCACGTGGTAATGCGGGTGGATATAACTTGATTACGCCAAGAAAAGAAAGAATTCTAAATACGAGAAAGGAATTGACCGACACCATCACTTCTTATATGGGAGGCAGATGTGCTGAGGAATTATTCTTTGATGATATTTCTACCGGTGCTAGTAGTGATATTCAACAGGCAACCAGAATCGCCAAGGATATGGTTACTATCTATGGTATGTCTGAGTTAGGGCCTGTTCAATATGACAGTGGTAGTCATTCTGTATTCTTAGGTCGTGACTACAATTCACCAAGTAATGCATCTAGCCAAGTCGCTTATGAGATTGATATCGAAGTGCGTAAGATTATTGATCATTGTCATGAGTATGCCAAGGAAATTATTGAAGCTCATCGCGATGAACTCATTAAAATAGCCGAGGCATTAATCGCTAATGAAACTTTGACTGCCGAAGAGATACAAGATGTCTTAGATGACAAGCTAGTGGTTCGTGATGGTAAATTAGTTTCTTCTAAAGAAGAGATTGTAACTGATATCAATACTGATGATACAAATAAAGCCGAATAATGCTCGGCTTTTAAATTGGAGGAAAGATGAATAAGATACTTAAAGCCACAGCCAACTCTGGCAAGATTAGAATTTATATTTGTGATGTCAAAGAGATGGTTGAAAAAGCGAGAATTATCCATGACTTATATCCGACATCTTTAGCAGCTTTAGGAAGGGTGATGGCTGTCAGTTCCATCATGGCTTCCATGCTCAAAGGTGAAGAAGAGAGCTTAACAGTAACTATCAATGGTGGAGGGCCATTAGGAACTTGCCTTGTGAATGCGAAGGCCAATGGTGACATCAAGGGATTTGTGGGTGATAATAAACTCCATATGACCTATAACGATAGCGGCAAATTGGCAGTTGGTCTAGCTGTGGGTAATCAGGGTTATTTAAAGGTGACCAAAGACCTGTCTATGAAACAAAACTTCACCAGCCAAGTTGCTTTACAAAGTGGAGAAATAGGCGATGATTTTGCATATTACTTCGCTCTTTCTGAACAGATTCCTTCGCTTGTGTCCGTCGGTGTCTTAGTTGATGTCGACTACTCTTGTAAATCAGCTGGAGCTATGATTATCGAATTGATGCCAGGACATGATGAAGAAGATATTTGTAAGGTAGAAGAGATTCAAAAGATTATTCGCCCCATCTCTGAACTATTAGCCGAAGGTTTCAGTGTCAATGAGATATTAAAGATGTATTTTGAAGATGCTGAAGTTCTAGAGATGACAACTTGTGATTATATATGTGATTGTAATAGAGAAAGATTTATTCGAGGACTATTTACTCTACCTCTTGATGAACTTAAGGAATTATCGCAAGAAGATATCAGTGTCAAATGTGAATTTTGTAATAAGGAATACAAGTTTACTAAAGAAGAGATGAAGAATTGGATTGATTATGTTCAAAGTCAAAAATATCACAATAAATAGTCCAGTCATCATTGCTCCTATGGCAGGAGTATCCGATGAATCATTTAGGGATATAGCTTTTGAAAATGGCGCAGGACTTGTTTATACCGAGATGGTATCTGATAAAGCCATCTTCTATAATAATCAAAAGACTTTAGATATGATGAAGATTGATAATACATATCATCCCATCAGTCTTCAAATCTTTGGTAGCGACGTCAAAACTATGGTATATGCTGCTAAGTATGCCGATAAAAATACTAATGCAGACATCATTGATATCAATATGGGTTGCCCGGTCAATAAGGTTATCAAGACTGGGGCTGGCAGTGCCTTGCTCAAAAATCCCGATAAAGCAATAGAGATTGTCAGGGAGGTAGTAAAAAATGTTGAAAAGCCTGTGACGGTCAAGATGCGAGTAGGTTTTCATGGTCAAGACTTAGACTATGTAAACTTTGCACTAAAACTAGAAGAAGCCGGTATAGCTATGCTGGCGGTACATGGTCGCACACGCAGTCAGATGTATGAAGGTAAAGCTGATTGGTCAAAAATTAAGGAGATAAAAGAGAACTTACTCATCCCTGTAGTTGGTAATGGTGACATCAAGACGATAGATGATTTTATTAGATGCATGGACTATGCCAGAGTTGATGGCATCATGATAGGTAGAGGGGTAATAGGTAATCCGTTTCTCATCAAGGAAATCAATAACTATCTGGCTGGTAAAAAGTCTTATGAGGTGAACTATGAAGAACGTTTCGATGTCTGTCTTAAACATTTTAAACATCTCATAGACTTATATGGTGAAAAGATTGCTACTGGTAAAATGCGAGGTTTAGCACCGCACTATATAACGGGTTTACCATATAGTGCCATGTATAGGTCCAAGTGCAATACAATTGATTCTTATGCAGATTTAAATGATATCTTGATTAATTATCATAAGTTTTTGAAAAACTATTGCCAAGAGATAAATAATAATATACAATAATCAAGCAATAAAAAACCTTATCAAGAGTGGTGGAGGGAATAGGCCCGTTGAAACCCGGCAACCTGTTATGCAAGGTGCTAAGTCCTACAGATTAATTCTGAAAGATGAGGGAATAGATTATCAAATCAACCTCTTCTTTATGGAGAGGTTTTTTAGAAAGTGAGGAAATATATGGATACAATTTTTACTTCCGAATCAGTTACAAAGGGTCATCCAGATAAAGTATGTGACCAAGTATCTGACGCTATTCTTGATGCTATTTTGGCTCAAGATCCTAAGGCTCACGTCGCTTGCGAAACAGTTGCTTCAAAAAATCTTTTATTGATCACCGGAGAAATCAGCACTAGCGCTGATATCGATATCGAAAAAATAGCTAGAAAAACAGTAAAAGAGATTGGCTATGACAGACCTGAATGGGGTTTTGAATGCGATAAGATTGATGTTGATATTCGTTTGGTTAAACAGTCTAGTGATATCAATCAAGGTGTTTGTTTAAATGATGGTGAGATGGGAGCTGGTGACCAAGGAATGATGTTTGGTTATGCTTGCAATGAGACTGAAAATTATATGCCTCTCTCATTTGAACTCGCTTCTCGTTTGACTAAGAAACTTGATGAAGTTAGAAAGAATAAAGTCATCGATTATCTCGGACCTGATGGTAAGTCACAAGTCAGTGTAGAATATGCCGGTGGCAAAGTAAAGAGAATCGATACCATCGTTGTATCTAATCAACACTTAGCTACAGTTGATATTGAAACAGTTAGAAAAGATATTAGAGAAAAAGTTATCAATACAACTATCGATCCTGAACTCATGGATGATAACACTAAGATATTGATCAATCCAACTGGTCGTTTTGTCATTGGCGGACCTATTGGTGATGTCGGTTTGACTGGTCGTAAGATTATCGTTGATACCTATGGTGGATACGCTCCACACGGTGGTGGCGCTTTCTCTGGCAAAGACCCAAGTAAAGTTGACCGCAGCGCTGCATATTATGCTAGATATGTCGCAAAGCACATCGTCGCTAGTGGCTTAGCTGATAAAGCGATGGTTGAGGTTTCTTATGCGATTGGTATTTCTGCTCCAGTTTCTATCTATGTCGATTGTTATGGCACTAACCATACAGCGATGGAAAATATTTATCAAGCCATTGACGAATGCTTCGATATGCATGTTAAAAACTTGATTGATGAATTAGATCTATTGAAGCCTATCTATAAGAATCTAGCTAGCTATGGACATATGGGTAGAGAAGATTTAGATGTTTCTTTTGAAAAACTAAATAAATTAGATAGAGTTAAAAGCTATCTTAAATAAGAAATATAATTATGTTTCTAACAGTTGATATAGGTAATACCAATATAAAAATAGCTGTCTTTGAAAAAGAGAAACAGATATGTTTCAAACGTTTTGAAACAAGACAAGCCAATTATCGATATTATTTCGAAGAACTTTTTAAAGAGAATAACCTTTATGGATTAGTTAAAGATGCGATAATTTCTTGTGTAGTTCCCGAACTCAAAGATGTAAGTCTAAAGATTATTGATGAGTTTATTGATGGCGATTGTGTCATTGTTGACCATAACCTCGATTGTGGCATCAGCATTGATACAGATTATCCAGAAGGTGTGGGCAGTGATTTAATTGTCATGTGTGCTTATGCTTATCATCTAACTCATTCCGCTACAATTGTCATGTCTTTTGGAACGGCCAATGTTATGTGTTATATCGATAATGATGCCTGTTTCAAATATTGCATCATCGCTCCAGGCCTATTAATGCAGGTACAAGCCTTGTTCTCTAATGCTGCTAAACTTCCACCTTTCAAATTAGAGAAACAGGATTCATGTCTCACCAATCAAACAATAGCAGCTATGAATATCGGCGTTATCGACGGCAGTATAGGAGCTTGTAAATACTTAGTCGACAAGATGAAGAGCGAACTTGGCATAAATGAAGTAAAGATTATAGCTTCAGGAGGCCTTGGTAAAGTATTAATTGATGATTTATCATTTGTTGATGACTACATTCCTGATTTAGTAACCGAGGGTTTAAAATACATTTATCTTAGAAAGAAGGATACAAATGAATAAAGTTATATTAGCTAGTGGATCTCCACGTAGAAAAGAATTATTATCTGGTCTTGGCATCCCTTTTGAAGTAATAGCTAGTGATATAGATGAATCAATAGACATCAATGCCAATTTGGTAGATGAGATTGAGAGTTTATCATTCAAAAAAGCTCTTGCCGTATTTAAAGACCATAAAGATAAGATTGTCATTGGTGCAGATACTATTGTCGTCTATCAAAATGAAATCTTAGGTAAGCCTCAGACAGAGATAAAAGCTAAAGAGATGTTGATGAATATTCAAGGTGATTGGCATGAGGTAATCACTGGTGTAACTATCATTTCATCAAAGCAGAGCGAAACATTCTCGGTTGTATCTAAAGTTCATTTTTATCCGATGACAGTCGAAGAGATTAATTATTACATAAGCACAAAAGAGCCTTTGGATAAGGCTGGTGCTTATGCCATTCAAGGAATAGGAAGCCGTTATATCAAAGAGATAAAAGGCGACTATTATTCCATTATGGGTTTGCCAATTGGCGAATTATATCATAGAATAGTAAAGTACCTGTAAAGGTACTTCTTGCCGGTATGGTATAATGGCAACACAAATCCATGGTAAGGATTAGCTCTCAGTTCAATTCTGGGTACCGGCACCATTAAAGTTACAAATTTATTATTGTATTATTTAAAAGCTTGTAGTATAATAATAAAGCAATCCGGGCGTGGCGGAATTGGCAGACGCACCAGACTTAGGATCTGGCGGGTAACCGTGGGGGTTCAAGTCCCTTCGCCCGGACCATATAGATTGTTTAAAGTCCTTATTTAAGGGCTTTTTATTATACCTAAATAGAAAATGGCAACAGTTAACGATTTTTAATAGCTTTTTTCATGAGTTCTTATCAACATTGTTTGTAATTAAATCAGCAGAAAACTATAAGCTCTAAATTCTATATTAGCCTTCTTACAGACGTGACTAATAAAATCGGGATAATGATTAGAAGATATCACTCCACCATCAGCTTTAGCGAATATAAGCTCGCTTGATTGCATATTCAATAATTATGCATGGTATGAGTGCTGTGAAAATGGCTGGTTATGAGGCTGTTCCAGATGTATTGCAAAAAGGACTAATTACTGACATTCAAGATTCATATAAAGGAAAAGATGAAAATCGATTGATAGTATCTGCTCCAGTTACAATCGATGGTGTAAGCTATATCGAAAATGTTGTGTTGAGGCAAACCATAGGTATACAAGGTGATTATATCAATAGACTATACTTGCATGATTTAGCATTGATAAAGCAAGGTAATAACGTCAGTACATATAAAGACTCTTTTTTAAGCATTGAAGGTAGCTTAGAATTAGATAATAAATAGTTTGAACAGTTGGTATAGAAGTTCAAATAAAAAGAAGTGATTATGGGATAAATCACTTCTTGATATTAATTATTTCTTCCACAAATCGAATGGATATAGTCCTGCATCTTTATAACTTTGTATCTTAGCGACTACTTTAGGTTTGTCTTCTCTGTATGTTACACCAAACCAAGGGTCATCACTAGTGAGGACCTTAACTTCACATTCATTTCTTCTGATTAAGTCACCGACATTATTTGGTAATAATGCTTCGTATTTTAATGGATTCTTTTCAATTCCTGATGGTAATTGTTCTTCAAAAATAGACATCATTTTATCCATGATATCAGGATAGAAACCCCAGAAGTTCATAGATACTACTGTATCATTACTTACTTCATATTCTTTGCCATCTTCTTCAACAACGGCTTGACCGTCAACTTTTTTAATCTTCATGACTTCTTTAATATCACTTAAGTTATGATTTTCATCAGTTTGGCAAAAGCCCCTAGTAACTGTTCCGTTATCTGATAGAGTATTGGATAACTTATAGCCAACCATACAATAATGTTTTTCAGATACATTATTCTCTAGATAAGTAATTATCTTATTAAAAGCGTCTTTGCCATAGAAGTCATCGGCATTACAAATCACAAATGGATCGTCTTTTAAAATATGACGGCAAGCTAGTAGAGCGTGAGTAGTTCCCCAAGGTTTTTCTCTTCCCTCAGGGACTTTAACTCCTTCAGGAATATCGTTTAAATCTTGGTAGGCATACTCAACTTCAATAAAAGGTCTAATTTTAGAGACAAGATTCTGTTCGAATGCTTCCTCATGTTCCTTACGAATAATTAGTACAAGTTTTTTAAATCCTGCTTGAATGGCATCATAGATGGTAAAGTCAATAATACATTCATTATTATTTCCCACTGTATCTATCTGTTTTAGGCCACCATATCTTGAACCCATTCCAGCAGCTAATATTACAAGTGTTGGTTTCATTTCTCTTCTCCTTCTTCTTAATTATATTATCTATATGCCGCAAATTAAAATAATAAAAATAAGAGTTTGACAAAATAGTGCAATGTGGTATTATCAAATTGTAGTTATAGGGGGTTATTTATATGATTACATTAAATTCAGTCTCAAAATCCTACCATAAAGGAGTAAAATCAGTCGACAATGTATCACTAGAAATCAGAAACGGTGAAATATTTGGCTTTTTAGGTCCTAATGGCGCAGGAAAAACAACTACAATTCGTATGATTACAGGAATCTTGGCACCAGATGAAGGATCTGTCATTATTGATGGTTATGATATTGAAAAGAATCCTTTTGAAGCGAAGAGGCAATTTGGTTTTGTGCCAGATAGTCCTGATATGTTCTTAAATTTAAAAGCGATTGAATATCTGAATTTCTGTGCTGATATCTATGATGTCAAAGATAGACAGAAAAAGATTGAAAGCTTAACTAAGAAATTTGAGATATATGATAGTTTAAATAATCAAATACAAAGCTTTTCTCATGGTATGCGCCAAAAGGTAGTCATCTGTGGAGCTTTGTTGCACAGTCCTAAAAACTGGATTTTGGATGAGCCAATGACAGGTCTAGATCCAAAGTCATCATATGACTTAAAAGAGATGATGCGCGAACATGCTCATAACAATAATTGTGTCTTTTTCTCTACCCATGTCTTAGAAGTTGCAGAAAAGCTATGTGATAGAGTTGGTATCATTTCAAAAGGTAAACTATTATTTGTGGGAACACTAGAAGAGATGCGTGAACATTTCAAGGAAGAGGGAACATTAGAAGAATTATTCTTGGAGATGACCGAAAATGCTTAATCGTATCTCTCAATTGACTAAATTATATTTAAAATCTTCTTTTTCTAATACTACCGATACTGGAAGCAAGAAAAAGAAAATAACTTATATTCTTCTATATGCCTTTCTCTTTGTCTACTTGGCTTGTTTTACAGGATTTTTATCTTACGAGATGATTAATGTCTTATTGCCACTTAGACAAGAAGCGGTATTTATTGGTTTACTATTACTGGTTAATATTTTTCTCACATTCTTTGAGACCATTATTTCTAGTATGAATGTCTTATATTTCGCTAAGGATAATGAATATATCTTGCCTATGCCTATTAAAGCGATTGAGATAGTATCAGCTAAGATTAATAATCTCTTGATTTATGCTTATGCTACTGAACTGTTATTTGGCCTCATACCTTTTATCATCTATGGTGTTTTAACTGCTGCATCATGGTACTTCTACTTATTTAGCTTACTAGTATTAATCATCTTGCCAATATTCCCAGTTTTATTAGCTTCGCTTATCATGATGATTTTAATGGCCTTTACCAAAGCAATTAAAAACAAATCATTAATTCAGATTCTGGGTATTATTGTAGTATTTGTATTTACTTTCGCTATTTCTACATTCTCATCTAGCTCAACTAATATTGAAACAGCAGAGATGTTGGCGATGTTATTTCAAGCTAATGGTTTAGTTAATGCCTTAAGAGGTTACTTTCCTACTTTAGGTTTTGCCATCGATGCTCTTTGCAAGACTAATTTCTTAGATGCTCTTATAGCTTTAGTCATTCTTATCGCCATGAGTGTCGCTCTATATTTTATCTTTGTGATATTCTGCCAGAAATTATATTTCCGTGGAGTAGTGGGATGTCTATATTCTTCAAGTGGAACTTCCAAGAAGAAGATAAATGTTAAGACGGCATATCGAAGAAGTGGAGTGGCTAAGTCTTATATCTTAAAAGAGTTTAAAATATTATTCCGTAAGACAACATTCTTAACTCAGTCAGCATTGCCTTCAATCATTGTTCCAGTCATGATGTGTTTAGTCTTCTACTTCTCTTTAGGTAGAAGCTTAGACGAAAGTGGTTTAGGTATGGCTGTCATTAGTACTTTTATGCAAGACCAAGAATATTGGACCATCATCTTGTGTGTTATTCTAGCAGTATCGATGTTTGATTCTATGTATGTCTATACAGGCATAACTTCAATCTCTCGTGATGGAGAGAATGCAGTATTCATGAAATATATTCCTGTATCATTCGCATGGCAATGTGTATATAAATCAGTGCCTAACTTTGCACTATTGATATTGTCAGAAGTATTTGTCGTCATTTTATGTCTGATGTTACAAGTACCAGTTGTGCTTATTGTCTTGGCTTGTTTAATATTTATTCCTTATTCAATTATTCATAGCCTCATATCTATCATATTAGACCTTCGCAAACCTAAGTTACATTGGTCTAATGAATATCAGGTAGTTAAGAATAATATGCGTATATTCTTAATCATGGTAATTGCTTTGCTAAGCATGATTATCACTTTATTGCCATTATTTATTTCGACCGTATCTGTTTACTATGTAGCAGGAATTCTCTTTATATTCTATTTAATTATCGCTATTATTTTGATATATTATGTCTTTAAAAAGGACTTTGCCCTAAGCAAGAATATCTACTAATAATTTAAAAATAAAGGTATAATATTATCATGTTCAAAAAAGGGGAAGTATTACTTTTATTCACAGCAATTATCTGGGGAACTGCTTTTATCTTCCAAAGTATATCAGCAGAGCTCATCGGACCATTTCTCTTTAATGGTTCAAGATTTTTCTTAGGTGGACTAGTGATCCTTCCTTTTTTATTTAAAAAAGATCCTAACAATGATTTTAAAAAGGAGATTCAAAGCGGCATAATCCTTGGAATTATCATGTTCATCGCACCCAATCTCCAACAATTTGCCATGGCTAATACCAGTGCCGGCAAGGCTGGCTTTATGACCTCGTTATATATTATCTTAGTTCCGATCTTATCATTTATTTTACTCAAGAAGAGAATTTCTAAAAGAATCTTTATTTCTTTAGTATTAGCGATGATAGGTTTATATCTTCTTTGTGGAGCATCACTTGACTTTAGATTTAGCGATATTTCACTCATCTTATGTGCCTTTTTCTTTGCTTTACAGATAATTGTCGTGGAACATTATGTTAAGTGGGTCAATCCTTTAAAAATGTCATGTCTTCAATATCTAATCGCTGGAGGGCTATCACTGATATGTGCCTTCATCTTTGAAGATTTTAACCTCACTAATTATGCTAGTGCCTTGCCATCTATACTCTACACTGGCATATTCTCAACTGCTGTCGCTTATACTTTACAAATTATCGGTCAAAAGACTGTCGATGCAACTGTTGCCTCTATCATCATGTCTTTAGAGTCAACTATCGCCGCACTAAGTGGTTATATCTTCTTACATCAAAGTTTGAGCTTATATGAATTAGAAGGTTGTATCTTGATGTTCTGCGCGGTGATATTATCACAATTACCTAGTCGTATTAAGGAGTAGAAAATGTTTGAAAAAGAAAGAGAAAGCATCAATAAGTTAGATGAAGAAATGAAAAGGCTCTTTATAGAAAGACAAGAGACCGTAGCTAAGATAGCTAAGATTAAGTATGAGAATGATATGCCTATCTTTGACTCTAAAAGAGAAGAAGAATTAAAGGCTAGACTCTCTAGAGATTTAAATAATAACGATAAAAAGTATTATCTAGCTTTTTTAGAAAATATCTTAAAACTTTCTAAAGAATATCAAAAAGAACTGATAGACAAAATTAAATGCGAGTGACCTCGCATTTATATTTGCTTCTCTAAAGCTTTAATTATTTCATCTACCTTTGCATCATCACCTTTGATGATGGCTTCTTTGACACATTCATCGATATGCGTCTTGAGAATTTGATTGTTGGCCTTTCTTATTATAGCTCTTGAGGCCATGAGTTGATCAGATATATCTAGGCAATAGCGGTCTTCTTGTATCATCTTTAAGACGCCTTCTAGTTGACCAATTGCGATATTGATATATTTGATTACTTGACTGCGATCTTTAGACATTTTTAATTTCTGTCACTTCATAGCCAGCATCAGCTACAGCCTTTTTAATCAATTCGTCATCGATGTCCGTATTTTTAATATATGCTTGTTTATCCTCTAGAGATACTTCGACATCAAGATGTAGTTTTTCTAGAGCATCTTTGACATGTTTTTGGCAATGGGAACACATCATACCCTCGATTTTTACAATTTTATCCATGTGTTTAATTCCTTCCTTTTTAATTTTTTTAATTCTTAAAGCGTTGCTCAAGACAAAGATTGATGAAATAGACATTGTGAATGCACCTATCATCGGATTTAGAGCTAAGCCGAATGGGTAATAGAATACTCCGGCTGCTACAGGGATGAAGATGGCATTGTAGAATAGAGCCCAGAATAGATTTTCTTTAATAATTCTAATTGTCTTTGTTGAGATTTCAATTAAGAATGGTATATCAGTTAAATCATTTTTAATCAGAATTACATCACTAGAGGCATAAGCTATATCACTGCCCGCAGCGATGCCAAATGATACATCAGCGCTACTTAGGGCAATGGCATCATTGATACCATCACCAACCATGGCTGTAATACCACTTTCTTTTTTCTTTTCAACTAATTGATATTTATTTTCTGGTTTGATGCCAGCGACATAGTCATCGATACCAACTGTTTCAGCTATCTTTTTAGCAGTTATCTCGTTGTCGCCTGTACACATTGTAACATGTATTCCTTTTTCTTTTAATTTACTGATGGCAGATTTAGATGTACTTTTAATCACATCAGCTAGATAGACAATACCAAGTAGTTTATCATTCTTTGCCACAGCGATAAATGACCATTTATTATCTTTAGCTTTATCGACCATTTCTTGGGATAATTCTATACCATTTTCTTTTAGCCATAGTTCGTTGCCAGCTAAGTAGATACTATCTTCATCTTTACCGATGATACCACGCCCACTGATTTCATTAAATTCCTTAAAATCTTTACTAAAAGGAGTATATTTAGAGCTGATGGCTTTGGCGATTGGATGATTAGATTTAGCTTCGAGTGCATAAGCAACTTGATAGAACTCTTGGTCATATACTATTTCATCAATAATTTCTACTTTATTTTCTGTGATAGTTCCAGTCTTATCTAAGATGATATTTTTGATTTTATAAGCTACTTCTAAGATACCGGGATTCTTGATTAGGATACCGTTTTTGGCACTTAGACCAGTAGCTACCATGATGGCGCTAGGTGTAGCTAAGCCTAGAGCACAAGGGCAAGAGATGACTAGAACACTAAGCGCAAAGTTTAAGGACATTTCTAGATTGCCGCTAAAGAAATACCAGATGATAAAGGTAAGCAAAGATATGATGAGAACACCTGGCACGAAGTAAGAAGATACCTTATCGGCAAATCTTTCAATAGGAATTTTCTTTAAAGTAGCCTCTTTAGTAAGCTCGATAATACTATTCAAAACCGAATCTTGACTAGAACTACTTACTTCAACTTTAATACTGCCATCAAGATTGATAGTTCCACCGATTACTTTAGAGCCTATTATCTTTTCAACTGGCAATGATTCACCTGTTAACATCGATTCATCGACAGATGATGTGCCGTTTATGATAATACCATCTTGCGGAATACTCTCTCCTGCCTTAATCAGGAGAATATCTCCAACTTTTACTTCATCAATGGGTGTGATTACTTCTTCGTCATCCTTTAATACTCTAGCCTGCATTGGTCTTAATGTCGCCAGAGCTCTGATGGTCTGAGTAGTCTTTTTCTTATTTTCTCCTTCGATATATTTGCCTATTGAAACGATAACTAATATCATAGCTCCTGTTTCATAGTAGAGATGATAAGTCATATCGCCCATAGCTATCTTATAAGTGGCAAAAAGCGAATATAAGAAGGAGACAGAAGTAGATAGGGCCACTAGGGCATCCATATTAGGGCTTAGATGAACTAAAGATTGGATACCACTTTTAAAGTAGTGAAAATTAAGAATATATATAATAATAGTCAATCCCAATTGAATAAGAGCCAAGATTAACTCATTATGAGTAAACATCGGTAGATTGAACATGTGACCCATTGAAAAATACATCAGTATTAGCATCAAGATAATAGAGGCTATAAATTTAATCTTGGTAGCATCGATTTGTTTAGCCTTTTGACCTATTACTAGTTCATAGCCTAAGTCTTCCACATTTTTAGCTAAGTTCTCTTCGCTGAGCTTAGTTTCATCATATTCGATGCTCATCTCATTCTCTAAAAGATTGATATTGCATGATTTAACAGCATCTAATTTGCCGATATTCTTTTCTATGGTATTCTTGCATATTGCACAGGACATGCCTTTAACTTCATAGTTTTTTTTCATCCTTTTGCATCCTTTCATATACCCCCATAGGGTATTTAAAATGTAACACATTTTTTATAATTACTCAAGATTTGTGCTTATAATATGGTTATGAAGTTAGAAATTAAAAAATATGGCATCAATGGTGAAGGGATTGCTTATGATCATTCTATACCAGTCTTTATTAAGGGAGCTCTTGTAGGTGAGATAGTTGATGCAAGCATCGTTGAAGATAAGCGAAAATATAAGATAGCTAGAATAAATAAGTTAATAAAAACTAGCTCAAAAAGAGCTAAGGTGCAGTGCAAATATTATAAAAAGTGTGGAGCTTGTGCCTTATTGCATGTCGATTATGCTGAACAATTGAATTGCAAAAAGGCAATTTTAGAAGAGTCTTTAGCGAAGTATGCTAGTGTAGATATCGATGTGAAGATTGAAACCAGTCCTAAAACTGAGCATTATCGCAACGCCTTAAAACTACCAATTAAGAAGATAGCTAATAGACTAGTAGCAGGTTTGTATGAAGATGGCACTAATCGCTTTATCAGGATAGATAATTGTCTAAACCATGATGTAAAATTACAAAGAAACCTAAATATCGTTTTAGAGATCCTGAATAAACATCATTTAGATGCTTATGACCATAAGGCAAAAAGAGGAATCAGATATATCACACTTCGCCTACTCGATGGTAAATGTGCTTTATGTTTGGTGAGTGGAAGTGATGAGATAGATGAAGCCATAGTTCAAGAAATGCTTTTAAATAGTGATATCGTCAGCATCTATCAATCTATCAATACTAGTAAAAGTCATGAGATATACGGTAAAAATATGCGACATTTAGGTGGCAGTAAAGCTCTTGTTTTTACGTATAAAGATATGAAGATGGAAATATCAATCAGATCTTTTATGCAACTAAATACCCAAGCAGCATTTAAGCTCTATGACTATGTATATAACTTAGTTGATGATGATAATAAATTGCTAATAGAAGCCTATTCTGGTTTAGGACTCATGTCTTTCTTGTTGCATGAAAAAGCTGAAGAAGTTGTAGGCATAGAGATAATTGAAGATGCGGTACACAATGCCAATGCCAATGTAAAAAGAAATAAAATAGATAATATCACTTTTATTACTGGCGATTGTGCTGATGTCTTATATCATAAATATCGTAAGACCCACATAGACACATTGATTGTCGATCCACCTAGAACTGGGCTTGATGATAGAATGTTAGAATGTTTACTTAAAGCTAAGCCCGATAATATTATCTATATCTCATGTAATCCATCTACTTTAAGCAAGAATATCCATACTTTATTAAGACATTATAGTATTGAGTCTATAAGAGCCTTTGACCTATTCCCAAATACCCAACATGTAGAGACAGTAGTACTGCTTTCCCACAAAAAAACCTGACAGCTCAATCAGCGTAAAAGTCGAGTTTGGCGAGGGAGAAGGCAAAGTGCCGCTTGATAACATCGCTAAAAGAGCCGAGGCGTATAAGCCGAAAGAGCGAGTTACCTACAAAATGATAAAGGAATACATAGAGGCTAAATATGGCTTCAAGGTACATACCGCTTATATAGCAGAGGTAAAAAGAAGTTTTGGCTTGTCAATGTATGATGCCCCTAATGCGGTAGAAGAATTGAAACAGCCGAGAAAACATCCGACAGCAGAGAAAGTGGAAGCCATAAAGGATGCGTTGAAGCATTTTAAAATGATTTGAGTTAAGAAGTTACCTGGTTATTATAGCTAGGTAATTTTTTATATTTCTGTCCCAAAACTATATATCTTTGTCCCGAAATGTGATATGATGTATAAAATGATGGAGGTGTTCTCTTATGAAAAAACAAAATATATTAAATTTGATAAAATATCATGTTGAAAGAAATGAGAGTGCATTTAGAAATGAAGCAGTAAATATAGCTAAATATTTTGATGCTAATGGTGATTATCAGTTAGCAGAATATATAATGGGATTAATAGCAGAATCTAACTTGTATGTTCCGCAAGCAAGCGATTTTGAAAGTGAATTTTTAAAACAAATAGATATTAGAGAATTGCAGCCTCTAAATTTACCTATAGAGATTTCTAATGACATAAAAGGAGTGATTAATGCTGTAAATCATAATGTTGGTATAAATAAATTTTTGTTTGAGGGATTACCTGGAAGTGGAAAAACGGAAGCAGCAAAACAAGTAGCAAGACTACTTGACAGAACTTTATATCTTGTTGATTTTGAACATTTGATTGATAGTAAGCTAGGTCAAACCAATAAAAATATTGCCGGTGTATTTGCAGAAATAAATAGGATTCCATGCGCTAATAAAGTCGTTATTTTGTTTGATGAAATAGATGTAATTGCTTTAGACAGGGTTAATAGAAATGATGTACGTGAAATGGGGCGTGTGACTTCCACTATTTTAAGAGAACTTGATAGATTAACAGATTTAAACAAAGAAATAGTGATTATTGCAACTACAAATTTATACGCTAACTTCGACAAAGCTCTGATTAGACGTTTTGAGGCAGTGATTAATTTTAATAGATACAGTAAAGAAGATTTGATGGAAGTTGCTGAGCACTACTTTACCTCTTTCG
>CASEQH010000006.1 GCA_949290085.1 uncultured Bacillota bacterium
AATAGAAGAACTAACCAACAAAAACTTAGAAGATCCTCATCAACGGCTTTCATTATTCATCGCTTTATCTGGTATAAAGTTTCTCAAGTAATACACATTGTGTACAAGCTCATTTATTCATCAATACAGATTGTTAAAAACTTAACAAAAAGTCTTTATTTTTGTTAATTACTTGCAATCTGTTTTTTTAATTTCCTCTAAGATGAAGGTGTAATTTCATCCGATGAAATAATAATACAAGGAGGAATATGATGAAATCTATTGCAAACAGCGAATGGTTTAAACAAATCGTTCGGCTCATCACAACTGCATTTGTAGTTCTCTACTTAGCAAACATCTTCATCAACAGTGCAATGATAGCGATCATCATCACTGCTCTACTCGTCATTATTTTTATCTGTGGATTTATTTCTGCAAATAAAACTAATCGAATCGTCATTGGCGCACTGGCAATTTTAGGCTCAGCTCTACTGCTATATTACGGAGTAGATTTTGCTGAATGGCAATCAGCTATCTGTAATGCTCAAGGCACAATTGCCTTAATCTGGTTTGCCTCTATACTATCAATGCCTTTCTTCTATAAACCTTATCAGGAGGAGCTCAAAAACATTTGCGAAAAATATATTTCTAGTCCAACTATATTTTGCTTGTTTTCAGCTTTTACATCTATGTTTTTAGGCTTTTACATGGCAATGGCTGCTCTGCCAGTAATTTATGCTCTACTAAGCGAAACTTCTAAAAGATATAATTGTCATCGCATATTCACTATGAGTATTGTTATCGGCAACGCCTTATGCATGATGTGCGGCCCTCAGCAAGGTGCTGCAGCATGTATTGAAGCGTTCGGAATCGAGTACACTCCAATACTTATTTATGGTGGCATATTATCAATAATCATTATTTTAGTAACAAGCTTTATAAACAGTATTGATGGCAAAAAAGAAGGAGCCGTTAAAATCGAGAAAAATATAAATGCTTTGGTTAATTGGAAAGATATTTTTACTCTAGTGGCCTTATTCGTTCTGCTTTGCGCAATAATTATCTGCGTCGATGAATTCACTCCTCTTAGTCTCATTGCAGGTATATGTATAATATCTTTCCCATTCGCTATAATTTTTGGTCTCATTCAAGGAAAAATGGATGTTTTCAAAACTAGAATGACTAATTATTGGAAAGCAGGAATGCTACGTAATCCGAATGTTATGACAATTGTAGGAATTGGTGGTTTCGTAGGGCAAGCGTTAAAGAGGGTTGAAGCGATATCTGATGTTTTCTCATTCCTAGCTTCCAGAAATGAATTAATGATTATCATTCCTTTACTCATCATAGCTATTGCAGTACTCACATCAGTAATCGGCGTCCATCCTGCAGCTATGGGCTACACTCTTGTAGGAATCTTAAACCCAGAATTACTAGGAATGAGCTCACTAATCATCTCTATGATTGTATTAGCTGGATGGTCTATCTCTCTTGCGGTAACTCCTTTCTCTGCCGTAGCAAATATGGCAAGCTCAGCCTCGGGAATATCGGTATGGGATATTACAGCTAAAAAGAGTATAAAATGGGCTACGGCTGCAATTATCGTTTCTACAATAATTATTAATATTTATCAAATCATTGGAATTTAAAGGAGAATTATAATGACTTTTCTAGAACAATTTGATCACAAATGCTTCCCGTATGCTTCGCAAAAGACTTGTTCTTATGCACGCAATGGAATGGTCGCAACTTCAACACAACTAGGTTCACAAGCTGGATTAGATATACTTAAAAAGGGCGGAAATGCTGTCGATGCAGCCATTGCTACCATGATTACTAACACAGTAGTAGAACCTACTATGAATAACTTGGGATCTGATAATTTTGCTATTGTATGGATGAATAATAAAATGTATGGTCTAAACTCTTCGGGACCAGCAGCTAAAAATCTTTCAATAGAAAAAGTTAAAAGCGATGGTTTTACCAAGATGCCTCACCTAGGATATCACGCAGTAAACGTTCCTGGAGCACCAGCTGGATGGAAAGCTTTACATGATAGATTCGGTTCTCTTCCTTTTGAAGAACTGTTTGAAACAGCTATAAAATATGCTGAAGAAGGTGTAGCAGTAACACCACAGATTACTACAGACTGGCAATGGAATTACAATATTTTCATGCACGGTTTAAAAGATCCTGAATCAGGATTAAACGAAAAGAATTTTGAACAATGGAGAAAGTACTATCTTCCAAACGGAAAAATACCTACTCCAGGGCAGATATTCAAAAACCCAGATGTCGCAAAAGCCTTGCGTCAGATGGCAAAGAGCGGCTGCGATGATTTCTATAAAGGCGATATCGCTAAAGCCATGGTCAAACATGCTCAAGAATGTGGTGGCGTATTAAGCCTAGAGGATTTAGCAGAATATAAACCAGAATGGGTAGAGCCTATCTCGGTTAATTACCGAGGCTATGATGTATGGGAAATCCCACCAAATGGCAATGGTATCTCATTATTAATGGCACTAAATATTTTAAAAGGTTTCGATTTGCCAGAAGGAACAAAAGAAACCGCAAGAACCTATCATTTAATGATTGAATCGATGAAACTAGGATTTATTGATTCATTGAATTATACTACCGACCCACGTTACATGAAATTCACTCCCGAACAAATGTTAGATGAAAACTATGCTGATGAACGTCGCTCACTAATAAGCGATAGGGCATTGATTCCTACACCAGGCAGCCCTGAACCAGGAGGCACTGTATATTGCGCAACAGCAGATAAGGATGGCAATATGGTTAGCTTCATTCAAAGTAATTTCCACGGATTCGGCTCTGGCATGGTAGTTCCTGGCTATGGATTCGCACTCAACAATCGTGGTAGCGCCTTCTCATTAGATAGTACAAAAGCCAATGCGTTAGTAGGTGGAAAAAAATCCTTCCATACCATCATTCCTGGTTTCTTAACTAAAGATGGAAAGGCAATTGGACCATTTGGTTGTGTTGGTGCCTTTATCCAACCTCAAGGACAAATGCAACTATTAACAAATACAATTGATTTCCACATGAATCCTCAAGCTGCCATAGATTCACCACGTTGGTTCTGGCAAAGCGGAAAAACCGTAATGGTCGAAAGCGATATGCCTCAATATATCTTTGATGAACTGTGTAGAATGGGCCATGATTTAATTAAAGGAAATTATAAACCAAATATGGGCCGTGCACAGATTATCTGGAGAGACCCAGAAACAGGGGTTCTATGCGGCGCAACTGATAAGCGTTGCGATGGATCACCTGCTTGTTATTAAAGTATTAAGCCGTCATTGTTGGCGGCTTTTCTTATACTATATGCAAATACTATATACAAAAATGAAGGGTATCCCCGTAATTAAAGATTTTCCCTAATTATAATTAAGTTTGGAGTATTAGGTATTATATATTAATTATCTTATAAGCATAAAAAAGGATACCGATTGCTCGATATCCACAAATACTTTAAAGATTTTGTTTATTTCTTGATGTTATAGAAAGCATCTTTACCTAAGTATTTAGCACTGCTTCCTAATTCATCTTCGATGCGCATTAACTGATTATATTTAGCGATACGGTCTGTACGAGACATAGAACCAGTCTTGATTTGACCTGCATTTAAACCTACAGCGATATCAGCGATAGTTGTATCTTCTGTTTCACCAGAACGGTGAGAAACTACACATGTATAGCCAGCTTCTTTAGCCATTTCGATAGCGTCGAATGTCTCAGTTAATGTACCGATTTGGTTAACTTTAATAAGGATGGCATTAGCGATACCCTTTTCGATACCTTCTTTAAGGATAGCAGGATTAGTTACGAATAAGTCATCACCTACTAATTGGATACGATCACCTAGACGATCAGTTAATCTCTTCCAACCATCCCAGTCTCTTTCACCAAGACCATCTTCGATAGAGATGATAGGATATTTATTAATCCATTCTTCATACATATCAATCATCTCATCAGTAGTCTTGTTGCCTTGGCCAGATTTAGTCAATTCATAAAGACCAGTTTCATGATTGTGGAATTCACTAGCTGCTACGTCAAGAGCGATGCAGATATCTTCACCTGGTTTATAACCTGCAGCTTCAATAGCTTCAACAATACATTTCAAAGGTTCTTCGTTGCCTTCTTTACAAGAAGGAGCGAATCCGCCTTCATCACCAACGTTAGTATTATAGCCCTTAGCTTTTAATACTTTACGTAAGTTGTGGAATACTTCAGCACCCATACGGATAGCTTCTTTAACGCTCTTTGCACCAACTGGGAAAATCATATATTCTTGGAAGTCAACAGTTGTATCAGCATGTGAACCACCATTTAAGACATTCATCATTGGTACAGGTAATACTTTACCATTGAAACCACCGAAGTATTTGTATAATGGAATACCATAGAAATCAGCAGCCGCCTTAGCACAAGCCATAGATACACCTAGAATTGCATTAGCACCTAATTTAGATTTGTCTTTAGTGCCATCTAGTTCTAACATGACTTGTCGATTTCATTTTGTTCAGTAACATCCATGCCTAATAATTCAGGGGCGATGATGTCATTGACATTGCTTACTGCTTTAGTAACGCCCTTACCTAAGAAACGAGTAGGGTCACCATCTCTCAATTCTAGAGCTTCTCTTTCTCCAGTTGAAGCACCTGAAGGTACGATAGCACGTCCATATGCGCCTGATTCTGTAACAACTTCAACTTCAACAGTTGGATTGCCGCGTGAGTCTAGTACTTCACGAGCATAAATATCAATAATACTTGGCATTTTCTTTATCTCCTTTTCTTATTTTGTTGCATCTATAATCTCTTTGAAAGAATCAACTTTCAAAGATGCTCCACCAATTAATGCGCCATCGATATCTTCCATGGCCATATATTCTTTAATATTGTTTGGTTTAACTGATCCGCCATATTGAATACGAATACTATCAGCAGCTTCATCACCATACATCTTGCGCACTTGGTCGCGAACGATAGCACAAGAGTTTTGAGCGATTTCTTTAGTAGCTGATTTACCAGTACCTATGGCCCAAATAGGCTCATAAGCGATAACCATTGTGCTCACACATTTAGGGCACATATCAGCAAGTCCTTTTTCTACTTGATGGCGAATAACTTCTTCGGTCTTATGAGCATCAAATTCAGCTTCAGTTTCCCCAACGCACATGATAGGTGTAATACCTTCAGCGATAAGTTTCTTAACTTTCTTATTGACTGCTTCATCAGTCTCATTGAACATTTGTCTTCTTTCTGAGTGACCGATGATACAATGAGTGACATTTAATTCTTTCAACATTGGAATT
>CASEQH010000007.1 GCA_949290085.1 uncultured Bacillota bacterium
GTGGGTATCAGAACGAAGAAGTAAAAGACTTTAGAAAAGTTAGAGAGTGGGAATGCCCTAAGTGTCATACCAAACATGATAGAGATTACAATGCAAGTATCAATATCAAAAATGAGGGTATTCGATTAGCATTGGCATAACCTTTTGTACATAGAACCGTGGGACACACGGGGATAGCTTGCTTATGCTTACAGCGTTAGCTGTATCGAACAAGAAGCCCCCACTTCTGTCAGTGGTGGGAGTATGTCACAGTTGCAATCAATACAATAACTGATTTTCTGTATGATAATGATTTTTATGTTTACTTGTTGGCATATGATAATGAGTCTTTTGATATTTCAAGGAAGCTTTATATAATCCAAGCAGAAAACTCATAAGTCTTTAGCTTATGAGATGAATGCATTAACCTTGATTTTCTATATAACGTTTGATAGTTTCTGGGTTTGCTTCGCCTATGGAACAAGTAAAATATCCATCACTCCAAAAAGTATGTTCTTTCCAAAAATATTTAGATAAATACTTAGAGTAATTTTTCCATAAGTAAATGGTAGTTTCTTGTTTTAATTTCCTGACTATTGATGTAACTGATAATTTTGGTGGATACGATATTAACATATGGATATGATTTTCGTCCGTATAGTTTACTAAATAATGATAAATCTAGTAAAACTTGATATAATTATAATAGAGAAAGGGGGATTAAAAATTAATGTATCTTACTGTTAAACAAGTCTTAAAGCACTTGAGCAAAGAAGAATATCTAAGTCTTAAAGAATTAAGCCATATTGCGAAAAATCTAAGCAATGAAGCTATTTTTAATGTAAGACAATATTATTTTAATGAAGGCGAATATCTTAATTACGAAAAGAACTATGCTTTATTAAAAGATAGTGATAACTATAAAATGCTTAATTCAAATATGGCACAACAGATACTAAAAGAAGTAGACGGGTCTTTTAAAGCTTTCTTCGGTTTGCTTAAATTAGCTAAAAAAGGTAAATACAATTTTAAAGATATAAAATTGCCACATTATTTAAAGAAAAATGGTTTTACTACTTTAGTAATTGGTTTTGTAAGAATTAAAGATAGTGTATTAATAGTGCCTTATTCTAATACTTATAAAAAGAAACATAATTCTATTAGTATAAAGATGCCACCAATATTAAAAGATAAAAAGATTAAAGAGATTAGAATTATTCCTAAATCTAACGCTAGGTTCTTTGAAGTTCAATATACATATGAAGTTAAAGAAGTTCAAAGTAATTTAAATAAAAACAAAGCACTAGCTATAGATTTCGGTGTCAACAATCTATGCACTTGTGTAACGAATACTGGTGAGTCATTCATTATTGATGGTAAAAGACTTAAATCTATTAATCAATGGTTTAATAAAAGAAATGCTTATTTACAAAGTATCAAAGATAAGCAAGATGTTAAAGTTAAATATACTAAAAGACAAAACAGTAATCTTAGGGATCGTAATAACAAAGTTAACGATTATATGAATAAAACAGCACGTAAGATTATTGATTATTGCTTAGATAATGATATCGGTACTATTGTAGTGGGCTATAATGAAACATTTCAAAAAGATGTTAAGCTAGGTAAAAGAAATAATCAAACATTTCTTAATATTCCTTATGGGAAACTAAGAGATAAGTTTGAATATCAATGCAAATTACATGATATTAATTTTGTTAAACAAGAAGAATCTTATACATCTAAAGCTAGTTTTTTTGATAAAGATATTATGCCTATCTACAATGATGATAATCCTAAAGAATATAAGTTTAGTGGTAACCGTATTAAACGCGGGTTATATCAAACAGGAACAAATAAATTAATTAACGCAGATATAAATGGCGCATTAAATATACTTAATAAAAGTAAAGTTGTAGACCTTAGTGTCTTATACCGTAGAGGCGATGTGGACACGCCTGTAAGAATAAGGATTGCTTAAAATTAAGTACAAAAGGTTCTATCTAACGATAGAATATCAAACTTCTTAAAAGTAGATAACCTTGTTATCTATACAAAGCCTATAAGTCTTTGGCTTATGGGCGGTTCACTATTGATGAGTCTGGCTCTATGTATGGACTTGAGAAAGATACCATTGGCGGATTTAATTCAACCATAGAAAAGCAGAAAAAACTTGATGGTGAATGTTTGATATCGACATTATTCTTTAATAGCAGAAGTAAGGTTATTCATGATAGAGTGGATATCCAAAAGATTAAAATGATGAAAGATGACGATTATAATCCAAATGGTTCAACAGCTTTAATCGATGCAATTGGTGATGCTATCAAGCACATCAAGATGGTTCATCGATATATTAGAAAAGAAGATATTCCAGCTAAGACGATGTTTATAATTACGAGTGATGGAATGGAAAATTCATCCAGCAAATATACATTGAATGAAGTTAAAAAGTTAATTGAGGAACAAAAAGAAAGGGGTTGGGAATTCATCTTCTTAGCTGCTAATATCGATGCAGCGAAAACGGCTAAAGACTATGGTTTCGATATTGATTCATGTGTCGATTATGTCAATGATACGATTGGCACTGCAATTAAATATGAATGTATGTCTGAGGCCATTTCATCCATCAGAAAAACAAAATCTTTAGATAAAAATTGGAAACAGAAAAGTAGTGAAGATTTTAAATCTAGAGGGAATAAGTAATAGTAGTCAAATTTAGACATTATAAAAGGCTTCAATAATGAAGCCTTTTACTAATATTACTGATTGGTGATGTTAATGGTGATGGTATTGGAGTTGCGACCATCTTTAGTTGCATAGATATTCGCTGTTCCATTTATAGCGTCAGCGCCTACTGTCGCTTTACCATTGGCATCAATCGTTATAGCTGAATTGTCACAAATCCAAGTTATGCCACTTTCGTTAGCGGTAATAGTGAAGGTATCGCCAGGTTTAACTGTGGTAGTAGATGATTGGATGGATAATTGTTGTTCGACATAGTATGTGCAATGCAACTCCCAATTATAGATTTCACTCTGTTTCTTTTGAATCATCTGACCACTTTGATAAGTAGTAGTTGAATCATGGAAAGTAAAGCTATTAGCTGGATGACTTGCATCAGCAGGAACCTCTTCGATGATGAGATTTACACCGACACCACCAACAGTTTGAGCCCATTGTCTAATTCCGTCTAGACTAGTATTTGCCGATGGGAAGGTGATAGGAACTGTTGAGTCAGCGACATCGATAGTCTTACATACTTGATTAGAACGCATATCTCTTGAATCATAACCATAGAAGCCACATACCTCAATCTTGTCGCCAGCTCTTACATCGATAGTCTCAGAATGAGTATTTTGGTTGACGCTTACTGTCTTTACTTCATTTCCATTAACTTTGACAGTGGCTTTATATCTGATTGGACCATATACCCAAGCGTAATCAAATAATTTCTTACCAGTTGCTTCAACAATTACCGAACCATCATCTCTTTTTAGGGATATATCCATCTCACGGCTTTCTTCAACTTCTTTAGTCTTATCTTCGTCTGGATAGGTAGGCCATGTGATAGATAAGCTATTATTTGAAGCATTTAAGCTCACATTGAATGAGTCAGCCATATCAGAGATAGTAACTTCCTCTGGATTTACTAATTGATAATCTTTAGTAGCGATTAATCCAGTGATTATATATTCTTCATTCATGCCTTCTAGTGGAGCAGCATAAGGATATGTAGCGATGATATGAGTGATAGAAGAGATGCCATCAGGACGCGTGACAGCCTCTGGTTCACCATTCTTGGTTACATTTCTAGTCTTGATTAAATCACTTATCTTACCTTGAATATTCTGATAGTAGACACTCTCTAAGATATAGGATTGTTTCTCAGCGCTAGCTCTTTCATAGCCAATCCATGTAGCGACCGTATATTCACTAGTAGAACAGATATTCCATGCATCTTTGATAGAACCATCAGGAATACCATATTCACGACCACTTGTACCCCAGTCGGTAGTACCAGTCTTTGCATAAACTGGATAATTTTCGCGCAATATCTGCATCATGTTAGCATAGCCACCATTGACATTAGAATATAGTAATTGCGTTGTTAGATATGCAGCTTGCTCCGTCAATACTTGAGTAGGAGTATAAGTTGGTGTATAAGGACTCTTTTCACTCTTATATTCAATTCTTTCTATCGTATGTGGTTTTATATATTTACCACTGTTGATTAAGGCAGCTTGAGCACCAGCCATCTCAAGAGTAGAAACTGTGAGATCGGCTCCACCGATAGCGAATTGAATATTGAAGTTATCGGCTTTGACTTGCGAGAAGCCCATAGAATTCATATATTCGACGACATAAGAATTAGATGTCGCATCAATGACTTGTTCAAGAGTTTGTACAGCCGGTGTATTTAAGGAATTACCGACAGCCTCAGCCAAGGTAACTTGTCCATAGAATTGACCAGTTACATTATAGATGACATTGCTAGTGCCTGGGTAAACGATAGGTCTATCAACTAGGACATGGCTAGTGGCCCAACCTAGATTTTCAAATGCTAGGGCGTAGTCGAGAATAGGTTTGATTGATGAACCTGGTTGTTTATACTGCTCAGTGGCATGATTTAATAATAATTCACCACCATCAGCATAATTACGACCACCTAAAATGCCATTGATTGCTCCTGTTTGATTGTTGACGGAGATAGAAGCTATCTCAAATTCTTCATCTGGGAATTCAAAGCCATCACTAGTCGGTAAATCTTCAGATTCTTCAATATAATTTACAATGTCACCTGCTTGAATGGTATCCATTAATTCTTGCACATCTCTATCCATATATGTATAAATCTTCATCGGTACGACATATGGATCTTGATTTGTTAGTTCGATAACTTCAGAAACTACCGCATCGACATAGGCTTGGTAGGCAATACCATCACCTTCACCTGTACGACTATTTGGATCTACCAATAAATCTTCAACTTTGATAGAACTTGCCAGTTCATATTCTTCATCGGTGATATAACCATGGTAGTTCATGAGGTATAATACAGTATTTCTTCTAGCAGTAGCACTTTCTAAGTTATTGAATGGGTTATAGGCATTAGGGGCATTGATAACACCAGCTAGCAATGCACTTTCGGCTAGATTTAATTCTGTAACTGATTTACCAAAGTAGTAATTAGCCGCCTTTTCAACACCACGGATATTACGATTGCCACCAAAGTTTAATTTATTTAAGTATAGTTCGAGGATATTCTTCTTAGAAGTCATATTTTCAAGTTCCATGGCCATGAAGATTTCTTGAACTTTTCGACTCACTTCTTTTTCCGCATTGATACCAGCAGCGTCATCGACGAAGTAAGTATTCTTAACTAATTGCATCGTGAAGGTACTACCACCTTGTGAGAAAGACATCGTCATGATGTTTTCAACGATAGCCTTAGAGAAACGAGCAATATCAAAACCGTTATGTACAAAGAAACGTGAGTCTTCGACAGCAACAAAGGCATCGATTAAGGAATTAGGTAAGTCATCATAAGTGATATTATCTCTGATGGTCATACCTAGTTCGGCAATTACTTCGCCATTGGCATCATAGATTTCGGTTGACTCCTGGTTTTGGAAGTTATCTAATGATACTTCTGGCTTATCTTGTAACATTACGCCGACAATTATAAGTCCGATGACGAGGATGATGACGCCAACGACGACAATGCCAGAGACGATTAAGGCCCATAATCTGACTTTGTCTACTTTACGTTTTGGCTTTTTAACTTTATCTGTCATATAAACACACTCCTATAAATTAAATGCTTCATTAATAGCCTTTATGTAATCGCATGGCACCAAAAGGTGGAATGCGATGGGATATCCATGTTCTTGTATCCATGAATATGGCAAAGATTTTCTAATACCACTATCATAAAAGTCAAGAAAGTCACTGGCTTTTATAAGATAGTCCTGATTATAATATGCCATACGCATTATTATGAAAGCAATAGCGCCGTGATGCAAGACACTTTTTAAATGTTTAATCTGATGGGGATGTATAGATGTGAAGGGGAAGGCATTTTTAGAATGGCATTCCTTGGCTTCGAAATCGATATACTTACCCTTGTAGATACCATTATAATCAGTGGTGCTAGGAACTTTGAAGTAAGCTTCAGTTATCTTAGCGGCACTGCGCTTGGGATAGTCGACATTTACTATCGTGACAGGTGTAGGTTTTTTGTGAATATTAGCTATATCATTATCTAGATAATATTGATTTGATTGGTTGATTTCACTTTCAAGTGACATACCTCTTCTAGCTGTATCATTGATAGCTTCTTTTTGAAAATGTTTATTTGAGTTAGGATATTTCATTGCATCACCTTTCTAATTATATTATTTTAGGTTATAAAATGCTAGCAAACTAACTACTAGAAAGCTTATAATAGAATATAATATCAACGCCACTTAGCTTGCATAAGTTTGATGATTGAATTAAAATTATAAGGGGAGATAATCATGAATAAATTACATTTAACAACAGAAGAAATTCTAGATAAAGAATTTAACGTCGATTTTAAAGGTTATTCAGCTGCTGAAGTTGATGCTTTTTTAGATTTAGTATTAGATGATTATTATACGGTAGCCGAAAATACCGAAGAACTTCAAAATAAGATTGCTGAACTAGAAAAAGAACTAGAAAGTGCCAAAGCAAAATTAACTGAGCTCGAAGGTAAACAAAAAGTTATCGATTTATCTAATACCACATCATATAGCTCAGTTGATCTCTTAAAACGCGTATCACGTCTAGAAGAAGAAGTTTTTAATAAACATTAGTTAATACTTACTTCAGGCAATCGCTGGTTTAATACTAGAGGAAAGTCCATGCTCGCACATTCTGTGATGAATGTAGTGTTTATGCTAAGTGAAAGAATAAACTTAGGTAGCAATTGCTAACGGCTGGTTAAATTTCCTAATGGTAACTATGGAAATACCTGTAAAAGTGTCAAAGAGACGAGTTTACTCGAAAGAGTAAAAGTGGAACGTGATAAACCCCATAAGCGAGAAACCCAAATTTGGTAGGGGAACTTTGGATAGCGAATAAGAAGCGATTCCAGAGGTATCGATTTTAGATACAGATAAATGATTGCCACCTTCAAGGTACAGAACATGGCTTATGAAGTATGTAAATATATAAAGGACGCAAGTCCTTTTTATGTTAAAATGGAGAAGTGATTGGAGAGTTTCTATGAATTTACCGAATAAACTTACAATGTTTCGTATCGCTTTAGTGCCAATATTAGCGCTAGTATGGTTATTTCCATATGATGAGTTCAATATCAGCTTCATCAGTTTGGAAGTGGGAAATACTTCTATATCCTTACTAAACATTATTATTTTATTAATATTTGCAATTGCATCTTTTACTGATTTCTTGGATGGTCAAATAGCTAGAAAAAATAATCTAGTGACAACTTTTGGTAAGTTTGCTGATCCTATTGCTGATAAGCTATTGGTCAATGTCGTTTTAATCATTATGGTAGCTAAGGGCATGATACCGGTTGTACCTGTCATTCTCATGCTAGCTAGAGATACTATAGTCGATGGTTGCCGTATGATAGCTAGTCAAAATGGTGTCGTTGTCGCCGCTGGAATGCTAGGAAAATTGAAGACCGTCTTACAGATGATTACGATAATTCTTGTCTTGCTCAATAATTTACCATTTGAATTATTATATTTACCAGTAAGCGATATAGTCCTATGGTTTGCAACATTTATTTCACTGGCAAGCGGTTATTCTTATTTCATTCAATTGAAAGATTATATCTTTGAATCGATGTAGGATTTTATAAAAGTAAGCTTAATAATATAGAGGAAAGGTTAAGATATATGGCAAAAGAAACAAATCGTGATCAATTGTTAGATGAAACACTTAAACAGATAGAAAAACAATATGGTAAGGGTTCTATTATGCGCCTCGGCGAAAGGACAAATGTCGATGTCGATGTCATTTCATCAGGCTCTTTATCCATTGACTATTGTTTAGGTGTTGGTGGATTTCCTAGAGGAAGAATTGTAGAAATATATGGTCCAGAATCAAGCGGTAAGACGACATTAGCTCTACATGCGATAGCAGAATGTCAAAAAAGGGGTGGCAAGGCTGCCTTTATCGATGCTGAGCATGCCATCGATCCTCGTTATGCTAAAGCTTTAGGTGTTGATGTTGATGAATTGATTCTTTCGCAACCCGACTCAGGTGAACAGGCCTTAGAAATCACTGAAGCCCTAATTAAAAGTGGAGCTATCGACTTAGTAGTCATTGACTCTGTTGCCGCATTAGTTCCACAAGCTGAGTTAGATGGCGAAATGGGTGATGCCAATGTCGGTTTACATGCTCGTCTCATGTCTAAGGCAATGCGTAAATTAGCTGGTGCTATGAATGCCAATAATTGTACGGCTATTTTTATCAACCAACTGCGTGAGAAAGTTGGTGTCATGTTTGGCAATCCAGAGACGACAACTGGTGGCCGAGCATTAAAATTCTATGCGACTATTCGCATTGAGGTAAGAAAGTCAGAAGCGATTAAAAATGGCAGTGATATCATCGGTAATAAAGTTAATATCAAAGTCGCTAAAAACAAGGTCGCTCCACCATTCAAGAGCACCCAAGTTGATATTTATTATGGTGAAGGAATATCTCATGTTTCAGAAGTTATCTCTTTGGGAACCGAACTTGAAATCATCGATAAGGCAGGAGCATGGTTCTCCTATAATGGTGAAAAGATAGGCCAAGGAAAAGAAGCTGTTCGCGCTTATTTATTAGCAAATCCTCAAGTCGATGAAGAAATCACACAAAAAATCAGAGAAAAGCTATTCCCTGAACATGATACTAAAGAAGAATAAATTTTATATAAGTTTGTGTTTAGCTAGGGTTTATCTCTAGCTTTTATAATTATGAAGTCATCACTAAATTTTCTTATTCTTGTGAAAGAGCTCTAAATCTTTTATAATATACAAGAAGAAAGTCTTCACAATTAAGTTAATATAGGAGGTAAGAATTATGGATAACCCACTTACTTCCATTATATTTGGTTTACTTGGACTTGCTATTGGTATCTGTATCATGTTGTTGGCAAGTCGCATGGGATTAAATCGAGATAAACAAAAAGCAAAATTAGTATTAGAAGAAGCGGAAAACAAAGCTAAAAACACAATTAAACAAGCAGTTTTAGACGGAAAGACTCAAGTCTATGACTTGAAGTTACAGGCTGAAAAAGAAATAAAAGAACGCCGCAATGAATTACAAGATTTTGAAACTAAATTAATGCGTAGAGAAGATTCATTAAATTTTCGTGATGAAACAATGAATCAAAAAGAAAAAAAGCTCGATGAAAAACTAAAGAAAGCTGAAGAAAAAGCTTTACAACTAGATAAAATGGAAGAAGAATTACAATCGCGAATTGATGGGCAAATCGCACTTTTAGAGCATGTATCTTCGATGTCACAAGAAGATGCTAAGAAAGAACTCATGGAAGTAGTAGAAAAGAAGATGGCCAATGAGGTTGCTACCTACATCCATGAACAAGAAGAAGAAGCTAAGGCACGTGCTCAGGATATGGCGCGTGAAATTATCGCTACAGCCATACAGAGATATTCACAAGAAGAGACCATCGATCGTACAGTCTCGGTTGTCGCTTTACCTAGCGAAGAGATGAAGGGGCGTATCATTGGCCGAGAGGGAAGAAATATCAGAGCTATTGAACAGGCTACTGGTGTTGACTTAATTATTGATGATACACCAGAAGCTATCACAGTTTCTTGTTTCAATCCGATTAGAAGAGAAATCGCTAGGCTTTCTCTAGAGACTTTGATTCGTGATGGACGCATTCAACCAGGCCGTATTGAGGATGTCGTCAACAAAGTAACTAAAGAGATTAATGATACTATTCAAAAAGCTGGTGAAGAAGCTTGTTTCAAACTGCAAATCGGTAAGATGGATAGAGAGCTAGTCAATATGGTTGGTAGAATGAAGTACCGTTATTCATATGGTCAAAATGGTCTTGAACATTCTATTGAAGTAGCCTTCTTATCAGGTATGATGGCTGCCGAATTAGGACTCAACCAATCTTTGGCTAAGCGTGCTGGACTCTTACATGATATCGGTAAGGCTGTTGACTTCGAAGCCGATGGTACCCATGTGGAATTAGGTGCTAAGTTAGCTAAGAAACATGGTGAGAATGATATCGTTGTCAATGCGATAGAATCACATCATGGCGATGTTGAACCTAAGTCATTGATTGCTTATCTAGTTGCAGCGGCAGATACTTTAAGTGCCGCTCGACCAGGTGCAAGATATGAAGGCATTGAGAATTATATCAATCGTCTTGAATCATTAGAGAAGATAGCTACTGATTTTGAAGGTGTCGAAAAAGCCTTTGCCATTCAAGCTGGTAGAGAAGTTCGTGTCATGGTAGTACCAGAAAAAGTAAATGACGCTAAGTGTCATATGATAGCTCGTGAGATTAAAGATCGCATCGAAAAAGAACTCACCTATCCAGGTCAAATTAAAGTAACTGTTATTCGAGAATTGCGCGCTAATGAATTAGCTCGTTAATGAGAATACTATTTATCGGCGATATTGTTGGTCGACCAGGCCGCGATATCGTCTTTGCTTCTTTAGATAAACTAAAGAAAGATTACCATATCGATTTTACAATTGCCAATGGAGAAAATAGTGCGCATGGTAAAGGCATTACTTCAAAGATTTATCACCAGTTTATTGATGCCGGTATTGATTGTATAACCATGGGTAATCACAGTTTTTCTAAAAGCGAAATAATTGAATCTTTAGATAGTATGGATCGTTTAATCGTTCCTCACAATCACATTAAACAAGTAGGTGTCAGTTCTAGAGTATTTGACATTAATGGCTTTAAATTATGTGTTTGTAATATCTTGGGTGAAGTGTTTATGACTGAAGTCACCTGTTCGCCATATGTGGCAATGAATGATATTTTATCTAAGCATCCTGATGTATCTTTTCTAGTTGACCTTCATGCCGAAGCGACTAGTGAGAAGATATTATTTGCTCACTATTATAAAGATAAGGTCATCGCCACATTAGGTACGCATACTCATGTGCAGACAGCTGATGAGAGACTTATTGGTAATGAGGCTTACATCAGTGATGTTGGAATGTGCGGTGCCTATGATAGTGTTATCGGTCGTGACATCGATGAGATGATTAACAATCGCATCAACGCCACAAATACTCGCTTTACTGTCGCTAGTGGTGCTGCCCAACTTTGTGCTTGTGTAGTTGATATTGATACAATAGAAAAGAGGGCAACTTCTATCACAAGAATTCAAATTAGACCAGAGTCATCGTAAGATGACTTTTGTGTTATGATGGAGAAGGGAATAAACTATGAAAAATTATGATGTACTAATTGTCGGTGGAGGTATAGCTGGTTTAATGTCAGCCTATCGCTTGATCACAGAAAGACCGGATTTAAAAATATTATTGATTGAAAAGGGCAAAGAGATTAAAAAACGTCAATGTCCTATTATCGCTAAGAAGACTAGTAGCTGTCTAAAGTGTAAACCTTGTGCCATCATGGAAGGTTTAGGTGGAGCTGGCGCTTTTTCAGATGGCAAATATATTATCTCTAATGAGTATGGTGGATGGCTTCCAGATTTTATGGATGGTGAGGAAGTACTTAGATATATTCATATGGCTGATGATATCTTGATGAGTTTTGGTGCGACTAAGGATGTCTATATGCCTGATGATGAATTAAAACTTGAATGTCTTCGTCATGATCTCCTCATGCAACAAGCCATAGTTAAGCATTTAGGAACAGATGCTAACTTTAATACGATGAATAACCTAATTGACTTTCTTTTAGAACATATTGAAGTATTAACGATGTCTAGAGTGGTCGATATCGATATAGCTTCTCATGAAGTTACATATGTACAAGATTCTAATGAGTATGTCGTAAGAGGTGAAAATATCTTAATTGCTGTCGGTAGAGCAGGAGCTAGAGACTTTAAGTTATGGTGCGAGAAAAATGATATTCCACTCAAGAATAATCAAGTGGATATCGGTGTGAGAGTAGAACTTCCTTGGACGATATGGAAACATTTCTCTGCTAGGATATATGAGCCAAAGATACTATATCGCACCAGTTTATATCATGATAGTGTCCGCATGTTCTGCTTCAATGAAAAGGGCCATGTGGTAACAGAAAATACCGATGGTATCCTGACGGTCAATGGTCATTCTTTTAAGAACGAAGCTAAGAAGTCACAAAATTCTAACTTTGCGCTTTTGTCGACAACTAATTTTACTGAGCCTTTTGATGAACCAATCGAATACGCTCGTTTTATCGCCTCATTGGCTAATAAGATATCTGGTGGTAGCGTCTTAGTACAAAGATTAGGCGATTTAGTAAATGGTCATAGAACTAATGAAAATCGTCTTAGACAATCTAGTGTCAAACCAACCTTAAAGGCAGTAGCAGGTGATTTGAGCCTATGTTTACCAAAAAGACAACTCGATAATATCATCGAGACGTTATATGCTTTAGATAAGATTGCGCCAGGAACAGCTAATTATGATACTTTACTATATGGTGTTGAATGTAAGTATTATAGCGCTAGACCTTCTTGTCATAACTTTGAAATTGATAATACAAGTAAGATATATGCCTTAGGTGATGGTGCTGGCTTTACACGTTCTCTGTCACAAGCTGCAGCCCATGGATTGATCGTAGCTGATGAGATATTAAAATGAAATATAAGATTTTTATAGTTGAAGATGATGATATTATCGCTTCACTTTGCCTCAAACATCTAGAAGCATGGGGTTATGATGCAAAGATATGTGAAGATTTTCATCATATTTTAGATGAAGAGATAGCCTATGGACCCGATTTAATACTCTTAGATATTTCCTTACCATACTTTAATGGCTTTAAGTGGTGCGAAGAAATACGTAAGACCTCATCAGTTCCCATTATTTTTATGTCTAGTGCCAATGATGATATGAATATGATTATGGCTATGCATCTAGGAGCTGATGATTTTATTCCTAAACCATTTTCCATGGAACTACTCATAGCTAAGGTTCAAGCCATCCTGAGACGTAGTTATGACTATCAAAAGACGCCAAGTCTAATGAAATATCAAGATTTGATACTCAATATCGATTCTTATAGTATTCATTTCCAAGATGAAAACTATCCTTTGACAAAGAATGAATTTCGCATCTTTAAGACCTTACTAGAGAATAAGGGAAATATAGTCAAAAGGGAACAACTAATGCAGAAGCTATGGCAGACCGATGAATATATTGATGAGAATACTCTAAGCGTCAATATCAATCGCTTGCGCAAGAAGCTGGAAGATATTGGTTATAAAGATATAATTGAGACCAAGAAGAATTTGGGGTATAGATTAAAAGATGAAGAAGATTAAAAACTATCTTTACAAGCATAGAGCTTTAATTATTGCTTATTTTTTATCATCAGCAGTTTTTGCGCTAGTCTCTTATCTTTATGGTCGTGATTTTGAGATGTTTATATATCCTTTTGCCATATCTTTATTTGTCTTTGTTGTGATTGTTATTGTGGATATTAGCTTATATTTTAAATACTTAAATAATGCTGAAAAGTTTATTGTGGATGGGGCTGATTTTGAAAATCATGATGAAGATGAAGAAAAATTAATAAAGACAATTAAGCAGTGTCGCCAAGAGATAAATAAGTTAAATAATCTAATCATCAATGAAAAAGAAGAGATGACAGACTTCTACATGATGTGGATACATCAGATTAAGACACCTATTTCAGCGATGAAACTACTTCTAGATGAAAGAAGTGACATCAATTTAGAAGTAGAAGTCTTAAAGATTGAACAATATGTCAATATGGTCTTAAACTATGTGCGCCTCAACCAATTAGATAGTGATTTAGTCATTGAAGAAGTAAAGATAGATGATGTCATCAAGAAGGCTATCAAGACATATTCGACCATCTTTATCCAAAAACATTTAACTATTAATTATACAGATAGTGATGCCACTATATTGAGTGACTATAAATGGATAGTATTTGTGATTGAACAATTATTATCTAATGCCCTTAAATATACTAAAAAAGGTGGCATAGAAATTAAGTTTATAGATGATAAACTCAGCATTAAAGATAGTGGTATAGGTATTGACAGTGCTGATTTACCAAGAGTCTTTGATAAGGGGTATACAGGTAAGATCGGACGAAGCAGTATTCAAGCCACTGGTTTAGGTTTATATCTATCTAAAAAGATAATCGACCATCTAGGTCATAAGATAACAATAGAGTCAAAACTAGGTGAAGGTACTATTGTCACCATTGATTTTTCGACATCTAAGTTCGAAATATTCTAATCTTACATTATTGTAAGATTATTTTTTGAAATGTAAGATTAATCGATGGCTAGGTAATTGTGCTTATTCTATCCTATAGTTGTAGGAGGAAAATATGAAATTATTAGAAGTTAAAAACCTTAAAAAAGTTTACACCACCCGTTTTGGCTCACAGAAGTGTCAAGCTTTAAACGGTATAAATTTTACTGTTGAAGAGGGCGAATTTGTTGCCATCATGGGTGAATCCGGTAGTGGTAAGACCACTTTGCTCAATATGATAGCTGGTATTGATTCGCCAAGTGCTGGAGAGATTATCCTCAACGGTCAAAATTATGATCATCTAAACGAAAAAGATATCACAGTATTTAGAAGAAACCATATGGGCTTTGTCTTCCAAGATTTTTCCCTCTTAGATAATTTCAACATTCGTGACAATATTCTTTTGCCACTTGTTTTATCAGGAAAAAGTGTAAAAGAGATGAATGAGAGACTTCATCCCTTAGTACAGAAGTTAGGTATTGAAAGTTTGCTTTTGAAACAACCTTATGAGATATCTGGCGGTCAGAAACAGCGTGTAGCCGTAGCTAGAGCCCTCATCAATAATCCAGACTTAATCTTGGCAGATGAACCTACTGGCGCCCTAGATTCTAAGGCTAGTGATGAATTATTAAAATTATTCGAGACTATCTATAAGGGTGGTCAGACCATCTTGATGGTAACTCACTCGACTAAGGCAGCATCTTATGCCTCTAGAGTATTATTTATCAAAGATGGTACCTTATTTCATCAAATTTATAAGGGTGACGAAAGTTCAGATACGATGTATAGAAAGATAAGTGATGCCTTAACATTACTTATGCAAGACAAGCGATGAAATCATTATATTTTACTTTAGCGAAAGATAATATTCTCAAAAATAAACGTATCTATTTCCCTTATATCTTCTCTATTACCTTCTTGGTCGCTGTCTTTTATATCATCAATTCTTTATCTTATAATGAGAGTTTCTTTAATACTATTGGTGGTCAGACCATCGTGCAATTTCTTATTTTTGGTTCATATGTAATCATGATATTCTCTTTTGTCTTTGTCTTTTATTCTAATTCTTTCATGATTAAGTCAAGGCGTAAGGAATTAGGCTTATATAATATTCTAGGATTAGAAAAAAGACATGTGATTCTAGTGGTCTTTATCGAGTTTATCTATATCAGCATCTTTTCATTAATCATCGGCTTGTGCTTGGGCATCTTTTTAGAGAAATTAGCCTTTCTAGTTTTACTTAGTATGTTAGATGCTGATGTGCCATTAGGCTTCGACTTATCACTTAAATCATTAGCTTTGACAGCTATATTATACTTTGGCTTATTATTTTTAGCTTTCATATACAATGCCTTTTCGATTAGACATTATACAGCTGTCAATCTGTTAAAGAGTGAAAATGTCGGTGAAAAAGAACCTAAGGCCAGAATGCTTCTAGCTCTAGTCGGTTTTATTCTTCTGGGCTTTGGCTATGGTATAGCTATATCGGTTAAAGAACCATTATCCGCAATCGCCTTATTCTTTGTCGCTGTAATACTTGTCATCATAGGCACTTATATGTTATTTGTTGTAGGAGTTACAGCTATATTGAAACTTCTTAAGAACAATAAGCCCTATTATTATAAGACCACCCACTTTATCTCAGTATCTATGCTTCTATATCGCATGAAGAAAAACGCAGTCGGCCTAGCTAACATCTGTATCTTATCGACCATGGTCTTAGTCATGATATCTTCAACTAGTGCCTTGTGGTTTTATACCAGAGATATCGTCAATAATCTTCAACCGAATGATGTAAATATTACTATCAATAACGTCTTACTTGAGGAAGTTGAGACCGCTGATACGATAGTTGATCAATATCTATCAAAAGCTGATTACTTTGCCTATAACGAAATGGAACAACCAGTTGAATACATCGACAGTGAAAATATCGCTATTTCTGAATATATGGCTCAATCTTATCTAGCTCACTTCATCACGCTTGATACTTATAATTATTTTACTGGTCAAAACATTAATTTAAACGATAATGAAATTATCATCGCTAACGAACTCGGTTTAAACTTTAGTGAAAATATTAATATTTTAGGCAATAATTATGATGTAGTAAAAAATGATAATGAATATGTCGAAGGACTACATCTATCACCATCGATATCAGAAGGTGAAATACAGGTAGTTGTCAAAGATGATGAAGTATTAAATTCTATCTTTGGAAGTTTTGATCGCTATTATGGTATCAATGAATATGATGGAGATGTAGAAGCTTTCGATAATATCGTCAATGAATTTATTGCCACACTATCTGATAGTAGTATCATATCCATGTCGACAAAAGCAGAATTAAATGATTTGATGGTGTCGCTATATGCTGGCTTATTCTTCTTAGGCATCTTCTTATCTATTGTCTTTATCATGGCCATGATATTAATCATTTACTACAAGCAGATACAAGAGGGTAGCGAAGACCAAAAACGCTTTGAAATTATGAAGAAAGTTGGTTTGACTAATGATGATATCAAAAAGACCATCAAGTCGCAGGTATGGATAGTATTCTTCTTACCGCTAATTGTCGCTATCGTACATATGTTATTTGCCTATAATATTTTAAATGAGTTATTGACTTTAGCTTCAATGATAGGAAACTTCCACTATCTACCGACATTTGTCATCTCTATTGCCATCTTTATAATCTTCTATGCGATTATTTATAAAGTTACTTCTAAGATCTATTACCGCTTAGTTACAATTTAGACATCCGCTTCTGGATGTCTTTATTTTTTGAGGAAATTTGCTATCATATAGATGAAACGACTACTTGCGTTTTGCAAAAGAAAATAAATCAATGTTATAATTGTATGGATTTTTAGGAGGAACTTTATGTCAATCAAAAAGAAGACGTCTTTAGGACAGATAAAAATCTCTGATTCGGCCATTGCTGTATTAGCTGGTGGAGCCGTAATTGAATGTTATGGCGTAGTTGGTATGACTAGTCAACAAGTTCTTAAAGATGGTTTATATGTTTTATTGAAGCAAGAAAACTATTCCAAGGGTGTCATCGTCAAAAACAAGCCTAATGGATTAGAAGTAGATTTATATATTGTTATCAGTTATGGTGTCAAAGTTTCTGAAGTAGTTAATGAGATTCAAAAACGTGTTAAGTATACTTTAGAAAAGGCATTAAATATGGATGTACTCGCAGTTAACATCTATGTTCAAGGTATTAAGGTGGTAGCTTAGAATGAAGACAATTAACGGTAATATTTTTAAAGAGATGCTTAAAAGTGGCAATGCTAATTTAAGCAATCATCAGAAAGAAATTGATTCACTGAATGTCTTCCCAGTACCTGATGGCGATACGGGAACAAACATGTCAATGACTTTCTCTAGTGGCGTTAAGGATGCTTTAAATGTTCAATCTGCTAGTATCTCTGATGTCGCAAAAGCATTATCTAAAGGTTTACTGATGGGTGCTCGTGGTAATAGTGGTGTTATCACTTCGCAGATCTTTAGAGGATTTTATCAGTATGTCGAAGGCAAAAGTGAAATAAGCACTAAAGAATTAGCTGAAAGTTTTGAAAATGGTGCTAGAGTTGCTTATAAAGCGATAATGAAACCAGTTGAGGGAACTATATTAACAGTTATTAGAGAAGCTAGCTGGTATGCTAATCATTATATGAAGGAACATCCAGATATCGAAGTGGAAGAATACTTTGGCTTATTAATTAGCTATGCTAAAGAATCTTTGGAGCACACTCCTGATTTATTGCCTGTCTTAAAAGAGGTAGGAGTAGTTGATAGTGGGGGAACTGGTTTACTTGTCATACTTGAAGGTTTTAAAGCATATTTAGATGGCACGCCATATGAGATAAGCGAACATAGCGAAGAAGCTCAAAGTGTGGCAGCTTCTGCTAAAAATGAAGAATTTGGTTATTGTACTGAATTTATTCTGCGCCTCAACGATGTCGAACACTTTGATGAAAATATTTTGCGTAATAATCTAGCAGAGATTGGTGAGTCACTAGTTGTAGTCAAAGACGATGACCTAGTTAAGGTTCATGTCCATACATTACATCCAGGTGAAGCCTTAAATATTGGCCAAAGACATGGTGAATTCATCAAGCTAAAGATAGAAAATATGCAAGAGCAGCACTCAAATCTGGTTGAAGAAAGTGCGGTTAAAGAAAAGACTAAATATGGTATCATCGCTGTTGCGGCTGGTAAAGGCTTAGAAAAATTATTTAGGGACTGTCGTGCGGATATTGTCATCAGTGGTGGTCAGACTATGAATCCTTCTACTGAATCATTCGTGGAAGAGATTAAGCATCTAAACGCTGAACACATCATCATCTTGCCAAATAACTCCAATATCATTCTCGCTGCCGAACAAGCTAAGAATATATTAGAAGATGTCGACATTCATGTCTTACCTACTAAATCTATCCAAGAAGGTATCAGTGCTCTATCAATGTTTAATAAGGAAGCTGAAGTAGAAGAGAATCTCGAAGAGATGAAGGCAGCTATCGCCAATGTTCAATCAGGTTCTATCACTTATGCCATCAAGGATACATCATTCAATGGTATCGAAGTAAAAGAGGGTGACTTCATCGCCATGACTAATAAGACTATTGTCGCTAGCAGCAAGGATAAGATGCAGACGATTAAGGGTCTATTAGATGAGATGTTTAAAAAGGAAGATGCTGAACTATTATCATTAATAGCTGGTGAAGATTCTAATGAGGAAGAGATAGACGAGATTGTCAACTATGTCGAAAATAATAGTGATTTAGAAGTTGAAGTCATTGAAGGAAATCAACCTGTATATAGCTATTTAATCGGTGTTGAATAATTAAAGATATAAAGTCATCTACATGATGGCTTTTTTATTTGACAATAGCTAATCTGTTATAGTACACTTAATACAGATAATACAGAAAGGAGAAACATGTTTCTAATTAATTTACAAGGTAAGGATTCGATTTATGAACAGATTAAGAAACAAATTTTGCGCTTTATCCAAACCGGTGTTTTAAAGACTAATGACAAGTTGCCTTCTGTGAGGCAATTAGCTCAGGAACTAGGCATCAATCCTAATACGGTGCAAAAAGCTTATCAAGAATTAGAACGTGATGGCTATATATATACTCTTTCTAAAAAGGGAGCTTTTGTCGCCGGAACTAAAACCAACACAGCTGGTTTGGAAAAAGAAGAGTTTATTTCCTATGTCAAAGCTTATAAAGATGAGGGCTTTTCTAAAGAAGAACTGATTGAATGGACAAAGGAGGTCTATACAGAATAGTTATGAGTTTGAAAGTTGAAGGAATTGTAAAGAAATTTAAGGATACAAAAGTTTTAAATAATATTGATTTGACGATAGAAAAGGGTAATGTCTTTGGTTTAGTCGGTGTCAATGGCGCTGGCAAGTCAACACTTCTAAGGTCAATCGCCGGCATATATAAACTAGATGAAGGACATATCTATTTTGAGGATAAAGATACTTTCAATGATCCTTCAATTAGAAAAGATATCTTTCTGGTTGGCGATGATTTGTATTTTCCCTTTGCCTCAACTATCAATGCATTAAAAGATTTTTATTCCTCATTCTATGATTTTAATGAAGAATATTATCATAAGTATCTAGAAGTCTTTCACTTAGATGCCAATAAACCTATCTCTAATTTCTCTAAGGGTATGAAAAGACAGACGGCTCTAGTTTTCGCTTTAGCGATTAGACCAAAGCTTTTATTACTAGATGAAGCCTTTGATGGTCTAGATCCATTTGTGCGTTACACCTTTAAAAAGATATTGACTGAACTACTAGAAGATAATGAATCGACTGTCATCATCTCTTCCCATAACTTAAAAGAATTAGAGAATATTTGCGATAGCTATGGCATCTTAGAAAATGGCAAGATAGATAACTATGGCGATTTGATGTCTAATAAGGCCAACATCAACAAGTACCAAATTGCCTTTAATGATGAAAAGACAAAAGAAGACTTTACCTCTTTTGACCTATTACACTACAGTCAATTAGGAAAAGTCATAACTTTAGTCATCAAGGGTAATCAAGATGAGGTAGTAAAGAAGCTTGAAGCCATGCATCCTTTGATACTTGATGTTTTGAGCGTCACATTTGAAGAATTATTTATCTATGAGATTGAAAGGAATAGAGATTAACTATGAATAGAGACTTTTTAAAATTTCAGTTTAAATCGCGTAAGTATTTAGTCATTTTCTTATTCGTAGTACAGATGTTAGTAGGTATGGGAACTTATGCCCTAGTCTATAACAGTCTAAAGACATCCGTCTATTTATCTATGGGTCTCACTTTCATGATCTTGATGATAGCTACGACACTACTTACGCCTTACTTATTTAGCTTTATCCAAAATAAGCGCAGTGTTGATACTTATTTTTCTTTGCCTATCTCGCGTAAAGGCTTACTACTTAATAATTTAATCTTTTTATTTATTATCTTATTTGGCTCCTGGTTACTTCCTAATATTATTAGTTTCGCCATCGCTTTATGTATAGGCGCAAATTTCTTAGGTATACTAGCTTACTTTGGTATCATTCTATTAGTGGAAATAGGTATCGTCTTATTTTTTGGAACTGTCTATTTACTCGCTAATAATGCGATTGATGGCGTCATTATGATTATCGCTTATTCTCTACTTCCACTATTTTTAACCTTAGCCATCTCTTTATTCCAATCGGTATACATCATTGGTTATTCGGCTATTGATTTGAATAATATCTTCTATTTATCTGTGCCAGTCATGGCTTGTAATATGTTCTTTGAAGGTATTTCACTAATTATGTCTGATTACTTTTATGGTTGGCTAATCAATAGTAGTTTTATCGATATCATCATCTATATCGCCTGGACTATCTTCTTTGGCTTTGGTCTATATCACTTATTTACTAAGCGCAAAGCTGAAAATGCTGAACAGAATTCTAACCACTTCTTAGCTTATCCAAGTTTGATTTACTTCTATACCTTTATCTTATTATTCGTCGTAACTTACATGTTTGGCTTTAATTTACATTCTGGCGATGAATTAATGGTATCACTGCTATCAAGTTTACTTGCTTATTCCTTAGTATTTATCTTCTTCATGGTCGCTCAATTTGTCTATCGAAGAAAAATCTTTATCAGCTCGAAAGTTATTATCTTCTTTGTGGTTACTGTCATTTTGACTTTCGCTTTTTCAGAACTGGCATATACGACTAAGGGATTTGGCTTATCTTATGCCTATATCAAAGACCATGAATATGTAACTTATTCTTATCGCACTAATGTAAATACTATTGAAGATGAAGAGTTGAAGGCTTATTTTATGGATTATATAGCTAATAATCCAGCTTATAATGACTATGAATATTATGATGAAAGCTATATCGGTTTAGAATTTGATATCGCAATGGATAAAAAAGATATTCAAGAAAATCAAGAATTATATAACCTCTTAGAAGAACTACGTATCTATCTCATCGAAGATTATTATAATCAAAGATATGATAATTATGATTATATGACTTCTACTAGTTTAATTATTTATGATTATGAAGATGCAGCTTTTAGAAAAATACGTGAGAACTATTACTATAATGGTCAAAAAGAAGCCGACGCTGAATTAATTAGAGCTTTAATGGAATATGACAGAGTAGATATACGTATTGAAGGAATGGTTTATTCTAATACGCAAAGCTATTAAATGTAGCTCTCTTTGCAGAAATGTAAAGAGAGTTTTTATATGAGCAGACAGTATATTTTTTGCTATAATGTTTAAGTATGGATGAAAATAGAATAAAAGAGTTAAGACAGCTAATTACTAGATATAACTATGAATATCATGTATTAGATAATCCTACTATCCCTGACAGTGAATTTGATCGCCTGTTTCGTGAGTTGATTGATTTAGAAAATAAGCATCCTGAACTATATGATCCATCATCGCCTACTCAAAAGTTGGGGCATGCAATCTTGGATAGTTTTTCTAAAGTCGTACATGAAAAAGCAATGTTGTCGCTTGGCAATGTCTTCTCTTATGAAGAATTAAGAGAATGGGCTAATAAGATAGAGAGGGAATATGGCCAAGTTGAATATTGTGTCGAATATAAGATTGATGGTCTAGCTATGACGCTCATCTATGAAGATGGCTTATTTACAATGGCAGCCACTAGAGGTGATGGTGTTACAGGCGAAGATGTTACAAATAATGTAAAGACGATAAAATCAGTGCCAATGTCGATACCATATAAACAGCGCTATGAGATTCGTGGTGAAGTATATATGCCAAAAAAAGCCTTTGTAGCCCTAAATTTGCAAAGACAAGAAAATGGTGAGACTTTATTTGCCAATCCACGCAATGCGGCAGCTGGTTCAATTAGACAACTCGATTCGCGCATCGCAGCTTCTAGGGGCTTAGATGCCTTTTGGTATCATGTGCCTGATGATGTCAATGCTGATAATCACTATGATTCCTTAGTCTATGCTAAAAAATTGGGATTTAAAGTAAATGATGGCATCAAGAAGTATACATCGATAGAAGATGTCATCAATTGGATAAAAGAAGTTAGTGAGTTTAGGCATGATTTGCCATATGAGATTGATGGTATGGTCATCAAGGTCAATAGTTATGCCACCCAAAAGGCTCTAGGCTTTACTTCGCGTACACCAAAGTGGGCTATAGCTTATAAATTTCCGCCTGAAGAGGCCATAACTAAGATAGAAGATATCTTTGTGACAGTGGGAAGAACAGGCAAATGTACGCCTAATGCCAAATTCAAAAGCGTCTTTCTAGCTGGAACGACAGTTTCTTATGCAACCTTGCATAATGAAGATTTTATCAAGGATAAGGATATTCGCATCGGCGATGAAGTAGTTGTGCGCAAAGCTGGTGAGATTATACCTGAGGTTGTAAGAAGTCTACATGAAAGAAGAGATGGTAGCCAAAAAGAATATATTTTCCCAAGTTTTTGTCCAGTCTGCGGCTCGCGTATCTATCGTCTAGAAAATGAGGCAGCTCACTATTGCATCAATAACGACTGTAGTGCTAGGCTAGTTGAGGGCATTGCCCATTTTGCTTCTAGAGATGCTATGAACATTGATGGCTTAGGAGTTAAAAAAGTAGAATTATTCTATCATGCGAAATTGCTCAATTCTTTTGAAGATATCTATCATTTAGCTGAGCATAAAGATGAATTATTAAGCTTAAATAAGTTTGGTCTAAAATCTTATGAAAATCTTATTACAGCTATTGAAAATTCAAAAGCTAATTCTTTAGAGCGTTTGATATATTCTCTAGGTATTCGCCAAGTTGGTGAAAAGGCTAGTAAAATACTAGCTAGCGAGTATCTAAACATGGATAAGCTCATGCAGGCTGATAGGGAGTCATTGAGCGCTATTAAAGATATTGGTCCAATAACTGCTGAAGCGATAGTTGACTTCTTCAGTGAGGAACAAAATATCAAGATGATAGAAGCCTTTAAAGAGGCTGGCATCAATATGAATTATCTAGGAACTAAGACGGATAGTGAGTCATTATTCAATCATAAGACTGTCGTCCTTACAGGAACTCTATCTTCCTATACTAGAAGCGAAGCTAAGAAGATTTTAGAAGATTTGGGTGCCAATGTCGCTGGCAGTGTATCTAAGAATACGGATTTTGTAATATTTGGGCAAGAGGCTGGTTCTAAGTTAGATAAGGCTAGAAGTTTAAATATTACCTGTATAGATGAAGAAAAATTTAAGGAGATGCTAAATGGAAATAAGTGAGATTAAAAAATTAGCTTTGGATTTGAAATTTGAATTATCCGATGAAGAAGCTAAAGACATTCAAAATGATTTTGTCATCTTGGAGAAGAAATTAGCTTTATTAGATTTAATCGATACCGAAGGGGTAGAAGAGATGATTTTCCCTTTTGATGTCGAGACGACATATTTGCGTGAAGATGAAGTCACTAATTGTCTAAGTCAAGAAGAAGCCCTAGCTAATGTCGCTAAGACTAAACAAGGACATGTTGTTGTTCCTAAGGTGGTGAAATAATGAAGATTCAAGATTTTTTAAATGATAACTATCAAGACATGTGTAAAAAAGCTTATCAAAAGGCCATGGATAGTCAAGATAAATTAAACGCATGTATTACTTATATCGACCCTAGTAAGCGCCTTGAAGAAAATCTAGAAGGCAAATTAAAGGGTGTAGCTATCGCTTTAAAAGATAATATCAATACTAAAGGTATTAAGACGACAGCTTGTTCAAGAATTTTAGACAACTATATTCCAGTCTATGACGCTCATATCGTCGATTTATTGAGAGATGAAGGAGCTGTCTTTATCGCTAAGACAAATATGGATGAACTAGCTATGGGCGGAACTAACCTAACTAGCTATTTCGGTAAGTGTCACAATCCTTACGACTATAATCGTATCTCTGGCGGTTCTTCTGGCGGCAGTGCAGCGCTAGTAGCTGCTAATGTAGTCAGTGTGGCCATTGGTTCAGATACTGGTGATTCTGTTCGTAAGCCTGCTTCTTTCTGCGGCATTTGCGGTATTAAACCAAGCTATGGCCTCATTTCTCGCTATGGCATTATTCCTTATGCTTCAAGTCTAGACCATGTCGGTTACTTCACAACTAATGTTCATGATGCAGCATTGATGTTAGAAGTGTTAGCGGGACGTGACGATAGAGATATGACTAGTGCTAATGTGACTAAGAAAGAATATTCTAAACTATTAAATAGTGATATTAGAGGTAAGAAGGTCTTAGTATTTAAGAATATCTTAGACGCTATCAATAATTCAGAGACGATTAAGTTATTTGATAATATCGTCGATATCTTAAAAGCTAAGGGTGCTATTGTTGAAGAAGTGAGCTTTAATGAAGAATTATTGCGTGCCATCCTTCCTGCTTACTACATCATTGCCAATGCCGAAGCGACAGCTAATCATTCTAATCTCGATGGTATCTTATTTGGCCATCGTGAAGAGGGTGAAACGACCGATGATATTATGATCAATACGCGCACTAAGGGTTTTGGTCCTTGGATTAAGAAACGTTTTGTCATTGGTTCTTATGCTTTATTTGAAGAGAATCAAGATAGATTATTGCGTAAAGCTCAAAAGATTAGAAGACTAATCGTCAATGAAATATTATCTAAACTAAAAGACGCCGATGCCTTGATTGCTCCAGCAGCTCCTGGTGTAGCTCCTTTGATTGAAGGACAGACAACTGATGAATTATCAGATGAATCTTTAGTTGCTGACAATCATATGATTATCGCTAACTTTGGTGGTTTACCTTCAATAACTGTGCCTATGGGATATATTGATGGTTTACCAATCGGTGTCAATCTGACATCTAATCCTTTTAAAGAAGAGGATATGTTTAATATCGCTCTAGCTATTGAAGAGGGAACTGGTTTAAAAGATAAGACTAAGGAGGTCATCTAATGGAATACGATATCGTTGTAGGTCTAGAAATACACTTAGAGCTCAAAACTAAATCAAAGATGTTTTCAGGCGCTCCTTATGCCTTTAAAGACCAAGCTAATAATGATACAAATGAAGTGGATTTGGCTCATCCTGGCACTCTTCCATGTGTCAATAAAGAAGCAGTTAAAAAAGCTATCGAAGCTTGTACAGCTTTTAATCTAACAATAGACCCACTCATTCGCTTTGACCGTAAGAATTATTATTATTCTGATTTACCTAAGGGTTATCAGATAACTCAACAATTTCATCCAATCGGCAGAAATGGTTATATAGAAATATTTGTCGATGGTAATTACAAGAAGATTCGTATCAATCGTATCCATATGGAAGAAGATACAGCTAAACAATTCCATCTATTTGATGAAACATTAATCGATTATAACCGTGCTGGAGTGCCTTTGATTGAACTAGTATCAGAGCCTGATATGTCTAGTGGTCAAGAGGCTAGCTTATACTTAGAAAAACTTCGTCAAACCCTAGATTATCTAGATGTTTCTGATGTCAAGATGGAAGAGGGTTCAATGCGTTGTGATGTCAATGTTTCAATCAAACCTAAAGGCAGTGATATATATGGTACTAAGGTTGAAATTAAAAACCTCAATAGTATCAATAATGTCCGTTTAGCTATCGATTATGAGGTGGATAGACAAAAAGAATGTCTCACTAATGGTGAAGAGATTATTCAAGAGACCAGACGTTTTGATGAAAAGAATCAAACGACTGTTTCAATGCGTAAAAAAGAAGGTTCTGTCGACTATAAATACTTCCCAGAGCCAAACATCTTCCCAATCAGATTGAGTAAGGAATTTATTGAAGATATTCAAAAGGCTATGCCTGAACTTCCTGACGCTAAATTTAAACGTTATATTGATGAGTATAAACTCAGTGAATATGATACTAATCTCATTATTGCCAATAAGGGATTATGCCACTATTTTGAAAAGATTATGGCACATACAAGTAATGCCAAGACCGTCGCTAATCTCTTAACTGGTGAATTGGCTAATATCCTATCAAAACATAGTTTAGGCTTTGAAGAATGCCCTATTGTTCCTCAATATTTCGCTAAATTAGTTGAAATGTTAGAAGGCAAGGAAGTATCTTTCATGCAAGCTAAGGAAATACTTAATATCATGATGGATGGTAAAAACCCTAAGACTATTGCAGATGAAAAGGGATTTAAACAATTATCTAATGAAGATGAGATATTAAATCTAGTAATTAGTGTATTAGATGATAATCCTCAATCTATTGCCGACTTTAAAAATGGTAAGGATAGAGCTATGGGTTTCTTGGTAGGACAAGTCATGAAACGTTCAAAAGGACAGGCTAATCCAAAACTTGCAAGTGAGCTAGTCAGCAAGGAATTGGCCAAACGATAAATAATATGATAGAATTCTTTTGGTGATTAATATGAATGAAAACAAACAAGTTACAAAAGCTCGCAAAAAATTATCTAAGTCAGCCCTTGTCTTGATTATTGGCTTATGTATTATTGGTATTCCTTTGCTAGTTTATGGTGGTATACTACTACAAGCTCAATTGCAGACAGGTACTCCTATCTTTGGCGATCGTTTTGTCGGTGACCTCGACCCAGCAATTACTGATAGCCAGATGAGTGAATTAGAGACTGAGTTAGGTTCTTTGAGCAAAGTTGAAAGCGTAAATATTGAACTTGCTTCCGCTCAAATGCGTGTCAATATCGATACTGTTGACAGCATCACTACTGAAGACCTAGAAGCTCTTCTAAAAGAAGCATATGATGTAATTAATCGAAAACTTCCTATCTCGACTTACTTCACTTCAACTGATTCTAAGAAGATGTACGACTTAGCAATCAATGCTTATAACTATATCGATAGTGAAGATGAGGGTATGAATTATGTCTTGCTGACTAAGAATGCAAAGATGTCTACTTATAGTATTCAAGTTGTATCTGAACCATTAGATAGTGAATTAGCTAGTGAGCTACGTGGTGAGACACCAAGCAGTACTGCTGAGCCTGAACCTACAGAGACAGCTGAAACAGAATAAAACTTCATTTAATATGAAGTTTTTTAATAAGAAAATGTATGAAAAATCAAAAGATAGAATGTAAATGTATAGATATGACAGTAGATGGCTTAGGAATATGCAAATATGATTCCTTGGTCATTTTTGTCAAGCAGATGTTGATAGACGAAGTGGCTATCGTCAAGATCATCTCTCATAAAAAGAATTTAGCTTATGGTATCATCGATACGATGATTAAGCCTAGCAAGTATCGCATAACTAGCCCTTGTAAGGTCGCTTATAAGTGTGGCGGTTGTGACCTTCGCCATGTCGAATATACCTATGGTCTTAAGCTAAAAAGAGATATCTTAGACAGCACGATGAATAAAATGGCTAAACTAGATGTCGAAGTAAAAGATATCATCCCTAGTCCCTTAATTGATGCTTATCGCTATAAAGTACAGATTCCAGTCAAAGAAAAGGGCATTGGTTTTTATCGCAAGAATTCTAATGACATCGTCGAGTTTGACAAGTGTTTTGTCCAAAGTGAAATAGAAAATAAGATATTAAATAGATTAAAAGAATTGATTAAAGAATATTCCTTAAGTGAATATTTAAGACATATTATCATCAAAGAGGCTTATGGTACTAAAGAAGTGATGGTCGCTCTAATTACTAAGACTTTTAATTTACCTCATATCAATACTGTAGTCGCTATGATGGTAGAAGATTTTACTATGATAAAGTCATTTATTCTCAATCTAAAATTAGGTGATGACAATGTCGTTTTAGGTGATGAAGAGAAAGTTCTCTATGGTTCTTCATATATTATCGACACTTTTGCGGACCTAGAAGTAGCCATATCTTTAAAATCATTCTATCAAGTCAATCATGGACAAATGTTAAATCTCTATAACAAAGTCCTTGAATTAGCTCTTGTTGATTCAAATACTAAAGTACTCGACTTATTTTCTGGCATAGGCACTATCTCTTTATTTATGGCTAAGCATGTAAAAGAGGTAACCGGTGTTGAAATAGTAAAAGAAGCAGTTGAAGATGCTAAACAAAATGCCAAGATGAATGGCATTAATAATGCCAATTTCTAATTAGGCGATGCAAAAGATGACCTAGATCAATATCTAGTTGATAAGGATGTCGTCATTGTCGATCCACCAAGAAAGGGGCTAAATATCGAGGTCATCAACAAGATAGCTGCACATGATATAGCGAGGGTAGTATATGTATCATGTAATCCAGCAACCCTAGCTAGAGACTTACAAATATTTAAAGAAAGGGGATATAGATTTAATACTATATACCCATATGATATGTTCCCTCACACCATGCATGTGGAGACGGTAGTGCTGCTTTCCAAACTTAAAACAGATAAACATATCAATGTGGAATGAGATGGATGACCTTGACTGTTAGGGAGAGTAAGGGTTGTAGAATTTTTATCCCGATATTTGAATAAGAAAAAAAGTTGAGTAGATTGCAGTAATAGGAGCAGTGAGAGATGGAGAATAAAAGAGATACTTCCCAAAGCGTCGAGAGCGAAATCATCATATATCAGACGGAAGATGGGCGCACAAAAATTGACGTTAAGTTTGAAGATGAGACCGTTTGGCTTACACAGGCGCAATTATGTGAACTCTACCAAACCAGTAAATCCAATATCAGCGAGCACATTAAACACATTTTTGAAGAAGGCGAACTGGAAGAAACTTCAGTTGTTCGGAAATTCCGAACAACTGCTGCTGACGGGAAAAAATATAATATAACACATTATAATCTTGACATGATCATTTCTCTTGGCTATAGAGTGAAATCAAAAATTGCCACAAATTTTCGTCGCTGGGCTACCGAACGATTAAAAGAGTACATGATAAAAGGCTTTACAATGGATGATGAGCGCCTGAAAAATCTGGGTGGAGGTAATTACTGGAAAGAACTATTAGACCGCATACGGGATATACGTTCGTCTGAAAAGGTTATGTATCGACAGGTTCTTGACCTTTATGCAACGAGTGTTGACTATGATCCTAAGAGCAGTGAATCTATTGCTTTTTTTAAAATGGTGCAGAACAAATTGCATTATGCAGCACATGGACATACAGCAGCGGAGGTTATATACGAGCGTGCGGATGCGAGCCAGCCTTTTATGGGATTGAAGAGTTTTTCTGGTGA
>CASEQH010000008.1 GCA_949290085.1 uncultured Bacillota bacterium
GGTATTCAATGTATGGTGAAAATGTCGGAATATTAGATATAAAGGATTAAATATGAAACTCTTAGTTATTGATATAGGTGGCACATTTATTAAATATGCCATAATGGATGAAAAAGAGAATATTACTGAGCGAGGAAAGATAGCTACACCACAAGATGGTCGAGAAGCCTTAATTGATGCCTTAGCAAATCTATATTTTTCTCATGCCTATATCGATGGCATTTCTATATGTATGCCAGGTATCATTGACGCCGATAGAGGATATTGCCATATGGGTGGAGCTTTGCGTTATAATGATGGCTTTGCTGTCAAAGATGCTCTATATGAAAGATGTCACATGCCTATCCATATAGAAAATGATGCCAAGTGTGCGGCCTATGCCGAAGCTAAAAATGGTGCCTTAAAAGATGCGAGTGATGGCTTTGTATTAATCTTTGGTACAATGATAGGTGGTGCTTATATTCAAAACGGCAAGCTCCATAAGGGTAAGCACTTCTCTTCTGGTGAAGTAAGCTATATCATTTCGGATAGAGCTAGTTATGCTTTGCCTGAAACGATATGGGGCAATCGTTGTAGTGCTAATAGATTATGCAAAAGATATGCAGAGCTTCATGAGATTGAATGTGAATGTATCGACGGCAATATCGTCTTTGATGGGGTTGAAAAAGGGGACCCTTATGCGATCTTAGCTTTAGAAGAATATGCTCAGGAAATTGCGGTTCAGATATTTAATATTCAAACCATTTTAGATGTTGAAAGATTCGCTATTGGCGGGGGTATCTCGGCTAGGCCGATATTTTTAAAGACCATACAAGATAAACTTCAAGATCTTTATGATAATTGTCTATACCCAATCACTAGAACTGAAGTAGTTAATTGTCATTTTCAAAATGATGCCAATCTATACGGAGCATATTATTGTTATAAAGAAAAGTATGAAGTCTGATTTATTCAGACTTTTTTATTGAAATAACTAAAAAGCCTTTTAGACAAAGGCTTTTAGAATTTTAAGGAATGCACGAAATTTGATTAGTAGCTATGAAAAAATTTTCATATCATGTAATTTTTACAACTTTGTATTTACATGCGCTTTCAAAAGTGGTACATTTTAAATAATCATTTTTAAAGAGATTAGATTTAGGGGGGGTAGAATGAGGAAATATATCACCAAACGTCTTCTTATGATGGTTATATTGTTGCTGGGAATGACCTTTATCGTATTCGCCAGTTTGTATTTTGCACCAGGAGATCCAGCGGAGATAGCAGCTGGTGCTAGTGCTACTGAAGCTGATATTGAAGCGATGCGCGAATATCTCGGCTTAAATAGACCGTTTATCGTTCAATACGGAACTTATCTGATCAATTTATTGCATGGTGATTTAGGTACTTCATATATCACTAGACAACCTATTTTAGATGAATTGCTCATCCGTTTACCAAACACATTAAATTTGGCTTTATCTAGTATGATATTTGCCTGTGTCATTGGTATTCCACTAGGCGTCATAGCTGCTATCAAAAAGGACTCCCTTCTTGATAATCTACTTACAACCATATCTCTGTTTGGAATTTCGGTTCCTAATTTCTGGTTAGGTTCGATGCTCATCATCATCTTTTGTGTCAACTTAAGAATCTTTCCAACAGGTGGTATGTCAGAACCATTCTGGACACCGACTGGATTCATGCAAGCTTTCTTGCCTTCACTGTCCTTAGGAATGCAAGTGGCTGCAAGCTTCATGCGCATAGGCCGTTCAAGTATGCTAGATGTCTTACAATCTGACTACATCCGTACTGCTCGATCTAAAGGCTTGAAAGAAAGAGCCATCATCGTAGTTCACGCCTTAAAGAATGCGATGATTCCTATCTTGACGCAAATGGGAACAAGCTTTGGTGGTTTGCTAGGTGGTGCCATGGTTACAGAGCAAGTATTTGCTATCAATGGTATTGGTTCATATCTAATCAATGCCATCAATCAGCGAAATTATACCGCAGTTCAAAGTACCGTCTTTGTGATTGCGTTCATGTTTGTAATTGTTAATTTAGTGGTCGATATCTTATATAGTGTCATCGATCCAAGAATTCGTTATGAGTAGGGGGGTGAAGCAAAATGAAAAAGATGAATCCATTTACAATTGCCTTTCGAAAACTACTCAAGAATAAATTGGCAACTATCTGCTTTATTCTCATTATTATCGAATTACTACTAGTTATCTTTGCCCCACTATTTACACCATATGACCCAACGGCCATGGATACAACTATTCGTTTAAGACCTGGTTTCTGGGCTATGGATAGTGAATTATATGTTCCAGGACATTGGTTAGGAACAGATGAGCTAGGAAGAGATGTATGGTCAAGGATTATATATGGTGGCCGTATATCATTAAGTGTTGGCTTTATCTCTACAGCAATAGGTTTAGTCTTTGGAACTTTCTTTGGACTAATGGCTGGCTATTACAAGAAACTTGACAATATCATCATGCGTTTCATGGATATCTTGTTTACCTTCCCTGGCATCTTATTAGCTCTACTAATTGTTGCCATGTTAGGTGTAAATGTAATCAATGCGACCATAGCCATCAGCATATGGTCAATACCAAGTTTTGCTCGTATGATTAGGGGAAGAGTACTGCAGATTAAAGAAGAAGAATACATTACCGCAATTCGTTCGCTTGGGGCAAAAGACTATTGGATACTTACAAAGCACGTTTTAGTCAATGCTCTACCAACGATTATTGTCATCGCTACAATGCGAATTGCCAGTTCAATTTTGTCCATTGCGACATTAAGTTATTTAGGTCTAGGCGTTCCACAACCGACACCGGAGTGGGGCGGTATGATATCATCAGCCAGATCAGTCATGTATGATGCAAGCTACTTGATTGTTATTCCTGGTATTGCTGTAATCATCACGGTGGTTTGCTTCAACATACTAGGAGATAAGCTCCGTGATATCCTAGACCCAAGCTTGAAAGATTAGGAGGAGAAAAAAATGCGAAAATTATTATCAATGTTGCTAGTAGCAATGATCTTGCTTGCAACTACAGCATGCTCAAGCGGTCAACCAACTACAACTGGTGACAGTGGATCGACAGATGATACAACAATGTATATTGAAGTCACTACTGCACCTGTCGGTTTGCATCCACTAAAGACTAATGATAGTCCTTCTACATATGTAAGTGGTCAAATCTTTGAAACACTATATGAACGTACTGATGATGGTACAAGCTATGAACCATTATTAGCTGAAGCAATGCCAGAATATTCTGAAGATGGTTTAACTGCCACAATTAAATTAAGACAAGGTGTTAAATTCCATGACGGTTCTGATTTTACAGCTGATGATGTAGCATACATGATTGACTCTATCAAAGATCCTGATTATGGTTCTCAACGTGTATCTATTGTAGAATCAATCGAATCATATGAAATTATCGATGACTATACTATCGCTTTACATTTAACTTATGTCGATGGTGTACTAGTTGCTAAACTAGCTCATACTAATGCCGCTATCGTCAATCCAGAACTAGACCAAAGCCAAGATCTATTGATCGATCCAACTGGTGCTGGTACTGGTGCTTACAAATATGAATCATCTATCCCTGGTTCTTCATATACATTAGTAGCTAATGAAGATTATTGGGGTGGTGCTCCAGAAGTTAAGAAAGTACAGTTTGATGTCGTAGCCGATGAATCGACAGCCATTGCTCGTCTGCAGACTGGTGAAGCCGATTTCTATCTATTAGGTTCAGCTGACTCTTACAGTACTGCCAATAATATTCCTGGTTATACACTAGTTAATAAAGAAAGCAGTTCAATTTACTACCTAGCTTTTAGAAGCAGCGAAGAAACTAGTTTGAATCCATTAATGGCTAATCTTGACTTCCGTAAAGCTATCATCGAAGCCATTGATTTTGATACATACATTGAAACAATGTTATCAGGTGTCGCATCACGTTCACAATCTATCGTAGGTCCAACTCTAGTTGGTTATGTCGAAGAGATGGAACAAGCAGGTTATACTTACAATAAGGAAGATGCTCAAGCGTTAATTGACGCTAATGGATGGGCTGGCGAAGAAATCACTCTATTTACATCAACTAGAAAATGGCAACAAGACTTAGCAGTATATATGCAGGCTCAATTAGCTGAAGTAGGTATCACTTTAAATATCGTTTCAGAAGAATGGGCTTCATTCTTAACAAGCGCCAGAGAAGACAAAAAATTTGATATGATCATTCTCACTTGGTCAAATGTTACTGGTGATGGTCAACAGATGTTAGAGCCTAACTTCTCAACTGCTAATGGTACTCGTGTTAAGTACAACAATGCTGAATTTGATGAAATGGTACAAAATTCAGTATTGACTACTGTTCTTGAAGAAAGACAAGCTCACATGCTAGAAGCTGTCAATAAGATTCAAGGTGATGCAATTACTACACCTGTATACTCAGCTAATCAATTATATGTATACAATTCAGATAAATTCGCTAACGTCATTTTAGATGCTGGCGGACAATACAACATTAAAAACATTACAGTTGTAGAATAATCTCTTAATAGAAGGGGGAAAATTTATGGAAAAAGTATTGGATATTAAGCACTTACATGCGACATTTACAATTCAGAAAAAAGACTATGAAGTCTTACACGATATCTCATTTTCGATTAACCGCAATGAAACGGTCTGTGTAGTAGGTGAGAGTGGTTGTGGCAAAAGCGTTACAACACTGTGCATTATGCAGTTATTACCAAATAATGGAAAGATTCAAAGCGGTGAGATCATCTTGGATGATATCGACCTCTTAAAATTGCCAAAGAAGGAGATACGTAAATTTCGCGGTAAGAAAATGGGCATGATTTTCCAAGAACCGATGACAGCTCTAAACCCCCTTCTAACAATTGGTTATCAAATGCGTGAAACTATAATGTTGCATCGCGGATTAAATAAAAAAGAGGCTAATGAATTGGCTGTTACCTATCTGAATAAGGTAGGTATAGCCAATCCTGAAAGCCGCCTTAAACAATATCCTTTTCAACTGAGTGGTGGCTTACGTCAAAGAATCCTGATTGCCATGGTCTTATCGGCCCAACCGGACTTATTGATTGCAGATGAGCCTACAACAGCTCTTGATGTAACTATCCAAAAACAGGTATTGACGCTCTTAAATGATTTAAAGAAAGATATGAATGCCGGTATCTTATTCATAACTCATGACTTAGGTGTCGTAGCAGAAATTGCTGATAGAGTAGTTGTACTATATGCCGGACGTAAAGTTGAAGAAGGAACTACTGAACAAATATTCAAAAATCCTAAACACCCATATACGATAGGATTGATGAATGCTGTTCCAAATGTTGATTTAGATGATTTTGATATCAAACCAATCCCTGGAACATTCCCTAATATCACCGAAGAAATTAAAGGTTGTCGTTTCAACCCTAGATGTCCAAGAGCTAGTGAGTGTCCTTTGTGTTTCAAAGAGGCTCCGCATGAAGTTGAAGTTGAACCTGGGCATATCGTATCTTGCCATCTGTTTAATTAGGGGGTCATTGTTATGAGTGAAGAAAAAGTATTAATCAAAGCCAGAAAGTTAAAGAAGTATTTTCCTATCTCTAAAGGAGTTAACCTAAAAGCGGTAGAAGATGTTTCTTTCAAAATTTATGAAGGCGAAAAATTTGGTGTAGTTGGTGAGAGTGGTTGTGGAAAATCAACACTTGGAAGAGTTATCTTACAACTATATCCGCAAACATCTGGTTCTTGTGTCTATCATGGTAAGTCGATACAGGAACTCAATCCAAAATATATTCAAAAAGAGATCAATAGTTTAAAAGATTATCAAACAAAGGCTTCAAAGTTTTATCAAGACAGTCTTGTCTATGATAAAAAAGCCGAAACTTTAAAAGAACAAAAATTACAACTAGACAGTGATGGTAGCCCAACTGACGCTAAAAAATATGACAAGCTGTCACAAGAGATCGCTAAATTAGAATATAAGTCTAAAGAACTTAAAAAGAATGCTTCTAGACAATTAAGAGAAGGAAGTAGAACTGTTGGTTCTTTGATATGTTGCGCTAATATTGAGGAGATACAAAGTCTTTTCACAAAGGCGGAAGAAGAAGTACACAATGCGCATCTTTGCTTAGCTAAGCGCAACGAATTAAAAAATCGCTATGATGAAAATGCGGTTAATATCGAATATATTGATACTGTCGATGATTTGATTGCCGAATTAGAAAGCAAGAGTGAACGCAGCGAAGAAGAAGATTATCGTCTAGCTGATTTGGTTAGCATCAAAAAGAAGGTTGAACATTTAAATAGTGATACCTTAAAAGCTGAAAATGAAACTTTGCGTCCCCAAATTGAAGAATTGGATGAACAGATAAGAAAACATCATGAAGTTGAAATGTCTTATCGTGAACAGGCTTTCGCTTATCGAGGTAAGAATATCTTGCCTATCACTGAGCGTACTAGAGATCCAGAATATTTGAGCAAGCTCGATGAAAACTATGAGACAGGTATCAATTTAAGCAAACTAACTAAAAGTGAAATGCGCACGATCAGAAGAGATATGCAGATGATCTTCCAAGACCCTGCTGCATCTCTTGATCCACGTCAATCGATTGGTAAGGCTATCGAAGAAGTCTTTGCGATTAATACTAATATGCCAAAGCGTGTTAGAAGAGAGAAAGCTTTACAACTACTCACTAAGGTAGGTTTAAAGAAAGAACATTACTACTCTTACCCTCATTCGCTCTCTGGTGGTCAAAAACAGAGAGTTGGTATAGCTCGTGCCATTGCCCTAGACCCTAGCTTTATCGTTTTAGATGAAGCTGTATCAGCTCTAGACGTATCAGTGCAAGCACAGATTCTGCAACTTTTAGAAGATTTGAGTAAGGAAAAACATTTAACTTACTTCTTTATCACCCATGACTTAGGTGTTGTAAAACACTTCGCCGATCGTGTCATGGTTATGTACTTGGGCAATGTTTGTGAGCTAGCTCCTAGTAAAGAACTATTTAAACATAGACTTCACCCTTATACTGAAAGCCTATTAGATTCAGTCCCTCGTCTTACTATTCAAAAAGATAGAAAAGAAAAAAAAGAAGTATTACAGGGTGAAGTACCTAGTGCTATTAATCCACCTAGCGGATGTCCTTTCCACACTCGTTGTTCAAAGTGCATGGACATTTGTAAACAAGAAAAGCCAAAATATGTTGAGGCTATGCCTAACCATTTTGTAGCTTGTCATTTATATACAGAGAAAAAGGGAGAATAGTATATGAATTTTGATCCACTATTTCAAAATTATCCGTCCAATCGTTATTTAGTGACAGCTAATAATGGTATGGTTGCCACTGGTAGTAATTTAGCTTCAGCTGCAGGATTAGAAATCTTAAAAAGGGGAGGTAATGCGGTTGATGCTGCCGTGGCTACAGCGGCAGCATTGACTGTTGTAGAGCCTACTGCCAACGGTATCGGCGGGGATGCCTTTGCGATAGTTTGGTTAAATAATGAGATGTATGGTTTAAATGCTTCGGGCTATTCTCCTAAGTCTATTGATGTAGAAGAGATTAAATCTAAGGCAATAGATGGCAAGATGCCAAAATATGGATGGACACCCGTAACTGTGCCAGGAGCTCCTAAGGCATGGGCAAGCCTCATTGAAAGATTTGGTAAATTGAGTTTAAAGGAAGTATTAGAGCCAGCGATTTATTATGCCGAACACGGTTATCCTATTTCGCCAATGCTTGGTAAGATGTTTCAAAATGGTACCAAGAAATTCACTGAGAATCTCAAAGGTCAAAGTGAATTTGATGAATGGTTTAAAACTTTTACTAAAAGTGATGGTGGAGCCTATGGTTTTGGCGATATTATTAAACTGCCAAATCATGCCAAGACTCTGCGCTTAATTGGCGAAACTAATGCTGATGCTTTCTATTCAGGTGAAATAGCTAAACAAATTGATAGCCAGAGTAAAAGAGATGGTGGCTATATCCGCTATGAAGACTTAGCTTCTTATGATGTATCTTGGGTAAAACCGATAAGTGTCAACTATCGAGGATATGATGTCTGGGAAATTCCTCCTAATGGTCAAGGCATCGTAGCTTTGATGGCTCTAAATATCCTCTCTAATGGAAGTTTTAAGGTAAGAGAAGATGTCGACACTTTCCATCAACAGTTTGAAGCGATGAAGATGGCTTTCGCGGATGGCATGAACTATGTCACCGATCCTGAACATATGGCTATCGACTATCATGATTTGATTAATAAAGAATATGGTAAAACTCGTTTTGCTGAAATTGGCGATGAGGCCCTAACGCCAAAAGTATCTAATCCGCCAAAGAGTGGTACTGTATATCTTTGTACAGCTGATAAAGATGGTAATATGGTATCTTATATTCAAAGTAACTATATGGGCTTTGGCAGTGGTATAGTCATTGAAGGATATGGCGTCGCTATGCAAAATCGTGGCGCAGATTTCTCGCTTGATGAAAATCACCACAATTATTTAAAACCACATAAGAAAACTTATCATACTATCATTCCAGGCTTTTTGACTAAAGATGGTAAAGCCATAGGACCATTTGGTGTCATGGGTGGTTATATGCAACCACAAGGCCATGTGCAAGTAGTTACTAATATGATAGACTTCCATATGAATCCACAAATGGCTTTAGATGCACCAAGGTGGCAATGGGTTAAAGATAAGAAATTCATGGTCGAACCAGAATTCAATAAGGCCATTGTCGAACAACTAATCGCAAAAGGTCATGAGATAGAGATTGCAACGAGTCGTGTATCCTTTGGTAGAGGGCAAATTATTATCAAGCTAGATAATGGTGTCTTAGTAGGAGCGTGTGAATCGCGAACTGATTCTAACATAGCTTGTTTCTAGTATTATAAATATGAATAAATCCGTCGTTTGACGGATTCTTTTAGTATTTGTAGGAGTTTGATTCAAAGCGTGGCGATTTAACAAATTCAATCTCATTAGAGTCATTGATAAAGATGCGGTTGATGCGATCAGAGAGATTGGTAATAACTTCATAAGGAATGGTATCAAGACGCTTAGCGACATCTTCCAAAGGAATGTGACTGCCAAATATTTCTACTTTGTCATGAAGTTTACATTTTTTATCCGTATAGATGAAACATTGGTCCATACATATATTGCCAACGATAGTTCCTATCATATTATTCACATAGACCTGACCACCACTATTCTTCCTAATTAAGCCGTCGGCATAACCTATAGGCAACACCTCTATATATCCCTTACCATCACTTTTGTATTTTAGGCCATAACCAACACCTTCATTTTCATTTAATTTGCGTACATTGATGATTTCTGAATAGAGCGACAGACAAGGCTTTAATTCACTCTTGTAATCTGAGTAGCCCCAAAGGCCTAAGCCGACACGGATATAATTAGTTAAATCTTCATGGAAATTGATAGAGGCATCGGTATTAGAGGCATGAATATATTTGAACTCATGATTGATGGAACTATAAGCTTCTTTAAATAATTCAAATTGATGCTTAGTATTAATATTATCTTTTTCATCACTGCAAGCGTAATGAGTCATAATACCTTCGATGATGGCACCCTTATTAAAAAGATAATCAAAAACCTCTTTAGCATTTTTAGGACTAATGCCTAAACGATGCATGCCACTATCTATCTTTAGATGGAATTTGATATCTTCTATATCTTCTTTAATAGAATAGATGTAGTCTTCACTGACGGTAATTATAGATAAGTTATATTCTTTAACTAGATGTAAATCTCTTATATCGACATAACCAAGGATTAAGATGTCACAAGTTACTTCATGAAGTCTTAAATTGATAGCTTCATCAATTGATGAGACAGCTAAAAGATTAATATTGTGCTTTTCTAATAATTTGGCTATATAATAATCGCAAGTACCATAAGCATTAGCTTTGATAACTGGTATGATCTCTTTGCGGTTATGACTTTTTAGATAATCTATGTTATGGATTAATGAATCGGTATTGATAACCATATACGTATTACGATGCATAAAATCACCTCAAACATTTTTCTAAAAAAATAATATCATAAAATATTGACGAAAGATAAAAAAGTATGATATATTATGTAAGCACTAAAGATTAGTGGATGTGGAGGTTTAGCTCAGTTGGGAGAGCATCTGCCTTACAAGCAGAGGGTCAGCGGTTCGAGCCCGTTAACCTCCACCATTTTATGCCGACTTAGCTCAATTGGTAGAGCAACTGATTTGTAATCAGTAGGTTGTGGGTTCAAGTCCTATAGTCGGCACCATCTATTTTTTTATTTATAGGAGTTTGGAGGGGTAGCGAAGTGGCTAAACGCGGCTGACTGTAAATCAGCTCCCTACGGGTTCGGCAGTTCGAATCTGCCCCCCTCCACCATTTTTATTTGAGTAGTTGGGATGTAGCCAAGTGGTAAGGCAACGGACTTTGACTCCGTCATTTCGCTGGTTCGAACCCAGCCATCCCAGCCATGACTCGGTAGCTCAGGCGGTAGAGCATCTGACTTTTAATCAGAGGGTCCCGGGTTCGATTCCCGGCCGAGTCACCATCTCAAAAAAATGCGGATGTAGTTCAATGGTAGAACTTCAGCCTTCCAAGCTGACTACGTGGGTTCGATTCCCATCATCCGCTCCAGTTGTTGTTAAAGCCTTTATTTAAGGGCTTTTTTTAATATCTAAAATCATTTTGACGATGTTTTGACGATGTTATTCAAATTTTCATCTATGACATCCGATATCTTATTATTCTCTTTATTAAAGAAATGAGAATATATTCCTAAAGTAATATTTGGATTAGAATGTCCTAATCTGTGAGCGATATCTTGAACAGATAATTTATTTCTGTCAATCAGCATTGATGCATGAGAATGCCTAAACGAATGAATAGTTACATAATGTAATCCCGATTCTACTAAAGCTTTATTTTTAACTCTAAAGATATTTAGATTCAAGCTTGGTATCCACTAGGACATGGTGATAAGTCATTGATGGAAGAAGAAATCTTTAAAGATTTAGCTAACAAGTATAATAAAGCAAGTGCTCAAATTATCTTGCGTTGGCATATTGATGAAGTAAATATCATCATTCTTGGTTCAACTAATAAAGAACATATTAAAGATAATGCTAATATCTTTGACTTCAGTCTTACAAGTGATGAATTAGATAAAATAGCCAAGCTAAATAAAAATAAACGCCATTACACACCTAATCCCAAGCTGAGTGCAAGCTATGTTCATTATCAAATTAATTTAGATGGTCAAGGATAATATATGAATAATAAAACCTCTCAAATATGAGAAGCTTTATAGTGTTTAGATAATATTAATAAATGAACTGATGATACCGACACCTGATACAAAGGTTCCAATGGTAGAAAAGATATTGGCCATTATTACAACTAATAGAATATGAGTTACACGATTGTGCCAAAAACCTTTTAATGTAGATGTATCTTCGGCTAGATTTTCAAAGTCCTTAACTTTAGGTTTACGGATATGAGCCTCGGTCAAGCCAGCGAACCAACCAGCAGCTAATAGTGGATTTAAAGAAGTGATTGGTGCCATTACAAAGGCAGTGAGAATAGATAACGGATGGCCAAAGGCGAGCAGTACACCGAAGGCACTTAGAGAGCCATTCCATAAGAACCATGAATATATTTGGCTAAGGCCGACATCTCTATTTTGAATTAAAGTATAAACGACAATGCCGATTAAAGCTAGAGGCAATACCCACTTCAATAAAGAACCTATGCCTTTTTTCTTAGATGTGTCATCTAGTTCATCAATAGAATATTCAAGTGGGATATTCTTGATGATACCACCTGCATGAGCTGCGCCGATGATGGCTACAATTTTATTGCCAGGGGCATTTTTAATCTTATAAGCTAAGTATTTATCTCTTTCATCGACCAACACTTCTTTAACGATGGGGAAGTCTTTGCCAATTTCGTTTAAAGCCGCTTCTAACGCATCGCTCTTTTTTAGTTGTTCAAGGTCTTCTTCAGTAATATCTTCATCTTCAAAGATAGATAAGAAGATGGCATAGATTAATTTAGCTTTCTCAAAGAAACCAAGCTTGTTCCAGATTCTAGTGAAGGTATTTTTAATTGATCTATCAGCCAAGACGAGATTTAAATCATTTTCCTTAGCTAGATGAATGCCTGTAATCATCTCTTGACCAGAAGTATTATCCATCTTTTTAGCCATTCTTTTTTGGAAAGAAGCTAAAATGATATTGACCATCAAAAAGCCAACCTTTTTATCTTTGATTACTTGAACAATATCTCTATTGCGCCATGAGTCACTGTTAATGATGGAGTCATAGCGATCAGCATCTAATTCAACACATATGCTGTCAGGCTTAATTTCTTCTACTGTTCTTTTGACATCTTCGACGCTATTTTTGGAGATGTGGGCTGTTTTTACTAAAGTTATATCCTTATCTTGATATTTAATATTTATGATATTTTCACTCATAGTACCATTCTATAAAAAATTAAAATCATTTTCTAGTATATTCATTCATCCATCGCGGTGTGTTATAATTTAGAAACGTAAGAAGGAGGATTCATGCATGCCTGATTATAATATTAATCTAACCATACAAAGCATCTGGACCATTTCACGAATCTTCTTTGATATTGCGATTATGTGGTTCGTCTTGTATTATGCAATTAAATTTGTACGGAATAATGCTAGAACCATTCAAATATTTAAGGGTATCATCGTCGTATTACTAGTAAATGGTATAGCTAAGTTTCTCGGTTTCACTACGATATCATATTTTACTGATATGTTTATCAACTGGGGATTTTTGGCTATTATTGTCATATTTCAACCAGAGATTAGAGGATTGCTTGAAAGACTGGGAAAATCTAATGCCTTTTCAAGTATTTCTACACTTCTATCAAATGAAAAAGAGAAATTGGCTCTTGAAGTATATGAGGCTGTCATCGCCTTGTCTAAGGCTCGCGTCGGTGCATTAATATCTATCGAACAATCACAATCGATGCAAGACTATGTGCGCACAGGTATCAGCATCAATGCCTCAGTTACCAAAGAATTACTGTGTTCAATCTTCATGACAACTACCCCTCTACATGATGGAGCTGTCATCATTCAGGGTGATAAGATTGCCTGTGCCAGCGCTTATTTCCCACCAACTAATGCCAATTTATCATCACGTTTTGGCGCAAGACATCGTGCCGCTTTAGGTATAGCTGAAGTATGTGATGCCCTCACTATCGTCGTATCGGAAGAAACTAGCGCTATTTCGATTGCTGAAAAGGGCAAGATATTCTCAGTAGATGAAAATCAATTAAAAGACTACTTGCGTCGTGTAATCTGTAATGATGAAATAGAAATTCAAAAGAATACCAAACAGCGTCGTAGTTTGACTATTGTCGATGAGCCAGAGATTGTGATGCAAAAGGGCGAAGTTAAACAAGGAGGTTTCTTTGCGAATTTATTCCAAGTCAGAAATCGTTTTAGACAGAATGAAAATGAGGAAGAGAATAAAGATTCTAATAGTGAAGAATTGAATATGAAACTTCCTATCAATAATCGTATCAAGTATGAACAAAATCATCCCGAAGAGTTTGAACAAGCTAAAGATACGATAGAAGAAAATCATGATGATGAAGTAGTGCCTGAAGTCATCGATATTAAAGTTAAGAGTGATGAAGGCTTTAATCAGGAAGACGATGATATAGATAATGGGGAAGGAGTATGAGCAAATGAAAGAAAATAAACATATTCAAGATCCTTCAGAAAAAGTTGAATTAGCCAAGAAGATAGCTAATCAAAGTAAGAAAGTAACCAATGCTTATACAAGCTTTGAAGAGACGATATTTAGAGCATTTCGTTTCATCTCTTCTTTAATTGATAGATTATTCTTTTCAAGAAAGTATTTAATCCTTGTATCTTTGGTTTTAGCGATATTATTATATCTATCAGTTAATATTTCTGATAGCAATGGTTTTAATACACCTCTTTTGAGTGCTAAGACTATTTCTAGTTTAAGTGTTAATGCCAGATATAATTCCGAATCATTTGAAATAAGTGGTTTACCTGCAACTTGCGAAGTCGTCTTGACTGGCGATGCAGCCAATGTCAATAATGCAGCTTCAAGAAGTGGATATTGTTTAGCAAATCTAGAAGGTTATACCGAAGGCACTCACTCTATTAAATTAGAAGCTTATGGCTTTGGTGATAATGTCACTGCAACTGTAACACCAACCGAAGCTGTCGTAACTTTAAAACGCAAAACGACTAGACAATTTACTCTAGGATATGAATATATCAATCAGAATTCTCTAGATTCGCGTTATACCTTAGGCACACCAGTATTTGCTGATGGCAATGTTGTAAATATTCGTGCTTCTGAAGATACCTTAAATTCTATAGCCTTTGTAAAGGCATTGATCGATGTATCTAATCAAAGCTCAGACTTCAAAGTAGAAGCACCACTAGTCGCCTATGATGAACAAGGACAAGTCGTCAATGCTGAGATAGTGCCAAGTACCGTCACTGCCAGTGTGACAGTATCATCGCCACATAAGACTGTACCTATTGTCTTAAATGTGACAGGTGAGATGGAAGAGGGGCTAGCGATAGATTCGGTACAGATGGACCATCAAACGACAACCATCTATGCGCCTGAATCTGTTCTTGCCGGCATTACAAGTGTTGAAGTTACACTTGATGCTTCTACACTTACGAGAAATTCTGAGATTGTCGTGCCTATTACGCTGCCAAATGGTGTCAATAGCTCTGATGTTACAAGAGTGAATCTGACCGTGACTGTCAGTCCAGAAGAAAATAAGGTATTAGAGAATGTACCAATCATCTATCGTAACAACAATCAAGGCTATGGCGCTCAAGATGCAAGCCTCACATCAGTCAATGTAACTGTCAGTGGCAGTGTCAACAATATTGCTAATGTGACAGCTAATGATATCGTCGTCTTCTTTGATGTCGCTGACTTAGAGCCTGGTACATATGACTTACCTCTACAGATTGAACAAAATACGAGCAACTTTATTACTTGCTCATTAGATAATATGACTGTGACTATTACTTTAGTCGAACAATAGGAGTTTTATGGGGAAATATTTTGGAACTGATGGCATCCGTGGTAATGCCAATGAAAATTTAACTGTCGAGATGGCTTTTAAGGTTGGCCGCTTCATCGGCAATTACTTCTCTGACAAGCGCAAGGCTAAAATTGTCATCGGTAAAGATACTCGTCTTTCTAGCAGTATGTTTGAAAGTGCACTAGCTAGTGCGATAAGTGCCAGTGGTGGCGATGTCTTTCTTATAGGATATACTAGTACACCATGTTTAGCTTATTTGACTATGAGTGAAGATTTTGATTGCGGTGTGATGATTTCTGCCAGTCATAATCCATATCATGATAACGGCATTAAATTATTTTCTAAGACCGGTCTTAAAATAGCTGAAGAATTAGAATCTAAGATAGAAGCATATCTCGATAATACGGTAGGTATCGAATATAAAAAAGATGCTCAAATAGGCAATATCTATGCATATAGTGAAGGAATAGCCAATTATCAAAAATGGTTATATTCTCTATTTGATATGGATTTAAAGGGTATGAAGATCTTATTAGATTTAGCCAATGGATCAAATTGTTATACAGCTGTTAAAGTTATGGAACACTTTAATGCTGATGTGACAGCTATTAATGATAGCCCTAATGGTATCAATATCAATACTAATTGTGGCTCTACTCATTTAGAGATGCTCATTCAAAAGATGAAAGAAGGAAATTACGATATCGGTTTTGCCTTTGACGGTGATGCAGACCGCGTATTATGTGTTGACCACTATGGCCAAGTAATCGATGGCGATAAGATTATGTATGCTATTGCTTGTTACTTAAAAGAAAAGGGCAAATTAAATGATGATGCCATGGTTACTACTGTCATGTCTAATATCGGTCTATTAAAAGCTTTAAAGGCTAAGGGTATTAAATCAATTATCACTTCAGTTGGTGATAAGAATGTTGTCGATGCTATGGTTAAAAACGATTATGTCGTCGGCGGTGAACAATCTGGACATATCATCAACAAGTATCATTCACTCTTTGGCGATGGATTAAAGACAGCTTTAAATATTCTAGAAATCATCAGTGAAACTAATAAGAATATCGATGAACTCACTGAAGATTTAAAGGTATATCCACAACTATTAGTCAATGAGCGAGTTAAAGATAAGACTCTTGTCTTAAATGATGAAGAGATTAAAACTAAAATAGATGAAATCAGTTCAAAGCTAGGTGACAATGGTCGTATCTTGGTGAGACCTAGTGGAACTGAGCCGCTAATCAGAGTCATGGTTGAAGCTAGTGATGAAAAGACTTGCCATGATTTGGTATATGAAGTTATCGACCTCATTAAATCAAAGGGTTATAGTGTTAATTAGGGTGACTAAAAGTCATCCTTTTTGTTAAAATTAACATAGGTGATGAAGATGAAAAAAGTAATTAATGTAGTTGAAGATGAAAAAGATTTAAATGAATTAGTCAAGAGATATTTAGAGAAAGAGGGATATATTGTTAACTCCTATCTAACTTTTGATGAGGCCTATTCTAATCTAGACAATTATTGTGATTTATGGATATTAGATATCATGTTAGATGATAAGAGTGGCTTTGATTTAATCGAAGAGATTAAAGCCCGCAATAAAAATATGCCCGTTGTCTTTATGAGCGCTCGTGATAAAGAATTCGATCGTATTATCGGCTTAGAAAAGGGCAGTGATGACTATATTACTAAACCATTCTCACCAAAGGAATTAGTCTTACGCGTCAATAATATTATTAAAAGAGTTTATAAAGATAATGATAAGATTAGTATAAATGGCTATGAGATAGATGAAAACCAAAGAACAGTTACTTGTGGTGACCAATCGATTGAATTGACTACTAAAGAATTTGATTTATTGATGTTATTTGTGAAGAATAGAGGACAGGCTTTTTTGCGTGAACAGATACTAGAGAGAGTATGGGAAGAAAATTTCTATGGTTCTGATCGTGTAGTTGATGATACGATGCGTCGCTTAAGAAAGAAGATGCCTAATATCAACATTGTCACCATGTATGGCTTTGGCTATCGTTTAGTATAATGAAGAGGATACGCATATGGCTTAAGGGTCTCAACCTTCTCCAACAATTCCTCACTGTTGGCTTTAGTGTTGTAATTGCCTTTGTTGCCATCTTTTATACATTTATCTATGACAATCTCGATACCTTCGTCAACCAACAGATGTATAATTATTTACATCGTGCCCAATTTGATTACTTACAAGGCTATGGTGATGAAAATGTTGTCTATTTAATCTATTCTAATCGTTTGGGTATCTATTTGAGTGATGTTTCGGCATCAGGTATTGAAGAAGAGATAATTGATAAAATAGATGAAAATTTTGAGGGCGAAGTCAAGGATGATACCTTTGATTATGGTGATAGAAGTATTGTATATTCAATACAGAAATATAATCGCAATAATGAATGTTCAGAAAATGGCGAATATTCTCTAATCGCTATTATTCGTAATTCATATCGAGCTGAGTTTAAAGCGGCCCTAGTCAATGGTGTAGTCAATGTTATGATTATCATATTGATGATATTATTTTTAATCTTTACCTTATGGGTAATATCTTTGATTGTGCCTTTAAATATCATTAAGAATTATATTACACGTCTAAAAAGAGGAGAAAAGTTGACTTTGCGCATCAATCGCCGTGACGAGATAGGCGAAGTGGCTGAGGCACTAGTTGATATGCAAAGAGAATTAGACCGCCAAGATGCGATTAGACAAGAGATGATACAGAATATCTCTCATGACTTAAAGACACCAATAGCGACTATTAAATCATATTCTGAAAGTATTAAAGATGGTGTCTATCCATATGACAATTTGGAAAAGAGTGTCGATGTCATCATTGAACATGCTGACAGATTAGAGAAGAAGGTATATAGTCTTATTACCTACAATAAGATGAATTATTTGATGGATAATGCGCCTGAAGGCGAGACTTTATCAATGATTTCTGTCATTCAAAAAGCCATCTTAGCTTGTAAGGTCTTAAGAAATGAGATAAGTATTGAGACAGATTTAACTGATGTGAGTTTTCATGGCGATGAAGAACCATGGCGCATAGTGGTGGAAAACCTCTTAGATAACGCTTTGCGCTATGCTAAAAGCGTGGTATATATCACATTAAAAGAGGACTTATTGGAGATATATAATGATGGTGATTTAATTCCTGATGAATATATCGATAAGTTATTTAAGCCTTATGAAAAGGGTAATAAGGGTAATTTTGGTTTAGGCTTGTCCATTGTCAAGAGAGTATGCGATACCTATGGTTATTTGGTATCGGGTGAAAATATGGATGATGGTGTCGTCTTTAGAATTATTAAGGCCCAGAGCTATCGCAAAGTGATTGAAAAAACAAATCTAAAATAAGATATAATTAACACATGAGTTATGAAATAATTGATGGAATAAAAATATATTTTGAAAAAAAGGGAGATAGGGGCAAAGATGTTATCCTTTTACATGGTTGGGGGCAAAATACCATCATGATGGATTATATAGCTGAATTTCTCAAAGAGCACTTTGTCGTCTACAATATTGACTTTCCGGGTTTCGGTAAGAGCGAAGAACCTAAAACTGCTTACTCAGTTGAAGATTATAGTGAATTTCTTCATCATTTTGTAAAGCGAGAAGGAATAGAAAATCCTATACTAATCGGCCATTCTTTTGGCTGTCGCGTCGCTTTGCGTTATGCTTATAAATATGATGTAAGGCGCATGGTTTTAACTGGAGCAGCCGGCGTGCGCGATAAAAGAGGAATCAAATATTATTTCAAGACTTATTCTTATAAATTAGGTAAGAGGCTTTTATCTTTGCCATTTCTTAAATCTTATAAAGAAAAATTACAAAATAAAGTTGGCAGTGAAGATTATCGCAATGCCTCTGGTGTCATGAGAACGACTTTAGTCAAGGTTGTCAATGATGATATCTCGCCTATCTTAAAAGATATTAAAGTAGAAACTTTATTGGTCTTTGGTGAAAAAGATGAGGCTACTCCTGTCTTTAAAGGAGAATATATGGCGAAACAAATGCCTGATGCGACTTTAGTTATTTTTGAGGGTGATGATCACTATGCCTATTTTCATCAAGCAGACCGCTTTAATCGGGTCCTAGATGCTTTCTTGAGGAGAGATTATGATTAATTATTTTTATATATTTTCATTATTTTTATTATCGATACCATTCATTAAAAATGCTATGCATATGTTTCAACAAAATCGTTATGAATTTTATCGTTATACCAAATGGTTATTTTCATTAAAGAATCTTCATTTTTCTATTACTCTAGTCTATGTAGTCTTATTAATAATTTTGAGCTTTATTGAATTTAACTATTTGACTCTTATAATTTCAATATTAAATATTATTTTTGGTCTATATTTAATCTATCAAGATTATCATCGCGCTTACATCAAACCACTTGTCTATACGGCTAGAGTTAAAAGGACGCTACTTGTCTTTTTAATTATAGATTTATTATTAATCAATCTTTTATATTACCACTTACCATTTACTATCGATAGTATCATTGTCATCTACTTGCCATATTTGCTCATCTATCTAGTCGCTTTAATTATGATGCCGGTTGAAAGGGCGGTTAAGAATCATTATATTAATGAAGCCAGGTCAATCTTAGATAAGATGGATGACTTAAAGATTATCGGTATCACTGGCAGTTTTGGTAAGACATCAGTCAAGAATATTGTTCATGATATCTTAGATGAATCATTCTATACCTTGATGACACCGGCATCTTATAATACGCCTATGGGTATTACTAAAACGATTAGGGAATATCTCAAGCCTATTCATGAGGTCTTTGTCTGTGAGATGGGTGCTGACCATGTCGGAGAGATTACTTATCTCATGAATTTTGTGAAGCCTAAATATGGTGTAGTTACATCTATTGGTCCGCAACATCTCAATACTTTTAAGAATATGGATAATATCATTCACGAGAAGATGCAAGCCATTGAATTATTACCTGAAGATGGTGTGGGTATCATCAATATCGATAATGAATATATCAATAATTACGAGATAAAAAATAAGTGTTCTATCGTTAAAGTAGCCCTACATAATACCGAAAAGGCAGATTATATCGCTACAGATATCATTTATCACAAAAGAGGTTCAGCCTTTACTATCGTTCATGATGGGCAAAAGTATCAATATCAAACTAGCCTTTTAGGTGAGCACAACATCATGAATATTCTCATCGCTGTAGCTCTAGCTAATAAGATGGGTGTGCCGATGGAAAAGACGATAAGAGCGGTAAATAATTGTCGTCAGATTGAACATCGCTTAGAGATTAAAGAGATTAATGGTTATACCTTTATTGATAATGCCTTTAATTCCAATCCAGTTTCAAGTAAGCACTCGTTAGATGTTCTAAAGATGATGGAGGGCGATAGAATTGTTGTCACCCCTGGACTTATTGACCTTGGAGCTCAAGAATATGAATATAATAAAGAATTTGGCCGCTATATGTTAGGTAGGACGGATATGGTCATGCTCATAGGTCCTAAACAGACAGAAGCCATCAAAGAAGGCTTAAAAGAAGTTAATTATGATGCTAATAAAGTTTTAGTCTTTAATACAGTTAAAGAAGCTTTCTCATATATCTATCAAAATGTATCTAGGGATGCTACTATCCTATTAGAGAACGACTTGCCTGATGCATTCTCAAAGTAGTTTTGGTATAATCTTTTTGAGGTGATTTTATGAAATTAAAAGTTGCGGTATTTTTTGGTGGCGAATCTTGTGAACATGAGATTAGTTGTATAAGTGCCAACCAAGTTTTACACGCTTTGGATATTGAGAAGTATGAAGTTACACCAATATATGTAGCTAAGAATATGGACTTATATACTGGTGAAGAATTATGGGATTTAGCAAATTATGCTGATTTGAATGTCCTGTGTTCAAAACTTAAGAAGGTTAGTTTGGTTAAAGATAATAATACAGTCTATATCAAACCAGTAAAGACTTCTCTATTTGAGAAGAATTTTCCTAGCATTGATGTCGCATTTTTAGTTATGCATGGCACAAATGGCGAAGATGGCACGCTACAAGGATATATGGAGATGTTGAAATTACCATATACTTCTAGTGGTATTCTAGGTAGTGCTATTGGTCAAGATAAGGCTATTATGAAGATAGTTTTGCAATCGGGGAATATACCTATGACTCCTTGGTTTTATTTCTTATATGCTGACTTTGAAGAAAAAAGTGAAGAATATATTAAAAAAGCCAATGATATTGGTTATCCACTCATTATTAAACCAGCAAATCTTGGCTCTAGCATCGGTATCGAGATAGCTCATAATGAAGAGGAATTCATTGCCAAGGTAAAAGAAGCTAGTAAATATGACTTTAAATTAGTAGTTGAAAAGATGGTTGAAGACTTAAAGGAAGTCAATATTTCAGTCTTGGGCAATGTCTATGATGCCAAATTAAGTGCCATCGAAGAAGTCAAGAAAACTGACGAGATATTAGACTTTGAAAATAAGTATTTAGGTAATGCCAAGGGATCAAAGACTAAAATGCCAACTAAGGGTTCTAAGGGCATGGCATCGACTAGTCGTATAGTTCCTGCTCCACTTAGTGATAAGCAAAATGAAGAAGTTAGGAAGTATGCTCTAGATAGCTTCAGATTATTAAATGCGAGTGGTTGTGTCAGAATTGATTTTTTGATCGATAATAAAGATGGCAGAGTTTATGTCAATGAGATTAATTCAATACCTGGTTCTCTTGCCTTCTACTTGTGGCAAGAAGTAGGTATGGATTTTTCTAAGGAATGTGATGAATTGATTAAATATGCCTTAAAGAGATACCACGAAAAAGAAAAGAAGACATATTCTTTTGAAACTAATATATTAAGTAATTTTAGGAGGTAATAAGTAATGTCTACACCACATAATCAGGCTAATATTGGTGAAATAGCGAAAACTGTTTTGATGCCTGGTGATCCACTCAGAGCTAAATTTATAGCTGAAACTTTTTTAGAGAATCCTGTTCAATTCAATACTGTTAGAAATATGTTCGGTTATACAGGAATCTACAAGGGTAAGAAAGTATCGGTTATGGGTTCTGGTATGGGTATGCCTAGTATCGGTATTTATTCTTATGAATTATTTTCTAAATATGGCGTAGAAAATATCATTCGTATTGGTTCAGCTGGTGCTTATAGTGACGAAGTAAATGTTTACGATGTCGTATTAGCTACTAAAGCCTATAGTGAATCTTCTTATGCCAAGACGCAAAATGGATATACAGATGAATATACATATCCTAGTGAAGAACTAAATGAGAAGCTAAGAAATGCTGCTAAGCGCCTTGATATTCCTCTACATGAATCATGCATACACTCATCAGATGTCTTCTATCGTGAAAAGGAAGATAGAAATGATGGCAGAACTTATATCGATGATTTACTTGATAAGGGCTGTGTAGCTGTAGAGATGGAAAGTTTCGCTTTATTCCACAATGCGAAAGTATTGGGTAAGAACGCAGCTTGTCTCATCACTATTTCCGATTCATTTGTAACTAATGAAGAGACGACACCTGAAGAGAGACAAAATAGTTTCACCAACATGATGAAAATAGCTTTAGAGTCTGTTGAAGAGTAATCATGAAAAGTCAAAAATTATTTTTTCGTCGTGTCGTTGTCATGACTTTAGTGATTTTTATGTTGCTGATGACCTTTATGCCATATTTAATGGCTTTAATGGGGTAAATATGAAGAAAATAATGATTTTGTGCATCCTCCTTCTTCTGGGAGGATGTTTTAAAGACCCACTTGTCGAATTGGGATATGATGAAGAAGCTATAAGTCTCATCAAATCTCTAGAAGAAGATAATCAAAGCTTTTTTACCGAAGAATATCGCCCTCAATATGTCGATATGTTGGAAGACGAAAACTTTGTTGAAGAAAATATTGATAAATACATTGAATATTATAATTATTTTGAGGTTGATGATTTAATTTATTTTATCAATCTAGGATATTCTGATAATGAATTAAATAATATATCTGAGTTAATAAAAGATAACTATTTCCTTAAAAATAACGTAGATTTGTATTTAAAATATCCAAAAGACGAAATTAGAGATACAATTGAATATGTCAACACCATGCGCTATAAGAAAGACTATGAAGATGTGAGTGAAGCTGATTATTCT
>CASEQH010000009.1 GCA_949290085.1 uncultured Bacillota bacterium
TGTGTTTTTAAAATGTGATGTAAGTGAATTTTATGTGAAATAATTAATAATATTCTACTTCCACAATCTTGTTTAATTTGCGCAAATACATTGCAATTTCTTCGATGATCTGTTTTTTAGCGTTTAGACTTATGGTTGAATAAGCCAGAGCCTTATGAGCTGGATTATCACTTTGTCCAACCATAAAAGTAACCATAGTTGAATCGTTGATGAGAACTCTGAGCAAATCTAAAGCACCATCGTGGTCCTTGGATGATAAGACATCTTTTAATAGTTTTGAATCATCGACCATTTTGCGTAAATAAGATACCACTTTCTGCAGAGTCAATACTCCCTCAGTAGCCAAATCGATACCTTCGATATGAACAGTTGGCGGCACATCGACACTTAATGCAGACATATCGACATCCATACTAATCTCTTTACCTAGTAATCTAGCGACAATATTGGAAGTAGTTCCACCGCAACATACCTTCTTACCACTGGCCTTCATAAGTTTATTGACGACAAGGACATCATCTTCTTTATTCTTTGGTGGCCCAACCATCACTATAGTATTTTTAGCCTTTACTACCTTCATGATGGCTACTGTTGAATCATCACCACACTTGCCGCCATAGAGATAATTTACATTAGCCAATAAGATATCAGCCATATCTTCAACTTTATCATTAGGTCTAAAGGTTGAAATGACAAAGTCTTCTATCGCTTTATGGTCCCAACCAAAATTCAGTGACTGCCCAAGTCCCGCATGAATTAAACCATCAGAGAATAGCAGTATCACATCATTTTCATGAGCCTTAAAGACTGCTTCATTCACTTCTTTATCAATGATTTTCCTATTGATATAATTGAGATCTAAGACCTGTCTATCCCTTAAGACAATAGCTTTAGGATTATCAAATTCAGCCAGATAGACTAAGCCATAATTAAATACCTGGGCAATAGAAAAGGTTGAATAGGCTATACCTCTTTCTTTACATTCAGGAAGTGTATGTATCATCGTATCGATGACATCTTCTAATTCTTCGCCACTAGATACCATCTCGGAAATAATGGTTGATGTGAGATTAGATAAGATATTAGCCTTAACTCCTGAGCCCAGACCATCAGCTAAGACCATGTGGAAAAAGTCCTTTTCGCGTTTTAAACGGACATTGTCACCACATAATTCTTCCTTATATTTATTTAATGACTTATAACATGCTTCGACATGATAACAGATCTCATTCATTTTCGAGCTCTTTCTTTAATTTGGATAATGCAACTTTGGCTTTAGCTGTCGTCTCGCCAAGTAAAGAAGCTATCTCTTGAACAGTGCGCATTTGATCATCGATAACTTGGTCAGTGACTTCGATAGTTTGACGACGAATATCACTCAAGGTCTTTTCCTTCATCGCTTCAACAGTCAAATCCATCAATATTAAGATTATTTTATTATTCTCGCGAATTCTGATAATCGCATGGTCAATAGTTAGTCCATATTTCTCATAATCACATTTATAATATTGCACATTATGAACTTGTCTAATCTCTCTTAATAAACCACTATCATTTAGTAACATTTCAATCGGTAAGCCAATGACACTAAAGTCTTCCACATCCAGCATGCGCTTAGCCGATGGATTAATCTCTTCTATCTTTAGATTTTCGTCTAAGACAATAATGCCATTGGGCGTATTAGAAATGATGAGATTGGAATATGAAGTTGCATCTTTTAAAGCCTTAGGCAGACATAAGTTGATATCGGCTTTCTTTTCTAATACGGCTATCGCTTTAAGACGACAAGTTTCATAGCCACAAGCACCACAGTTTAGTTCTAATTCTTCATTAGTCTTACCCATCATATATAAGATATCAAGTATCTCTTCTTCGCTATGCTTAGGCTTTTCTACCTTTTTAGGACTATATTCTATCTTTAAATCATCTCTAAGTTCACCACTATTTACTCTAGCGGCATTTTTGACCTCTTCTTCCATGATGTCTAGCGCTTTATATTCTCTATCATTCATATGAACAATTAATGGTCCATTGATACAAGAATGTTCACAAGCTGACATTTCAATAAAATAGTTATGTAATTCACCACGAGACAAAGCCTCTAATAATACCTTGGCATTTTTAATATCTTCGACATGTATCATCTTGTAGTGGTCACTTTCTGGTAAAGTCTTTAATATTCCGCCACCACTAGGATAAATTCTTGATATCAATCTCTCTTCATCATCATAGTCTTTCACATCTTGAGAGAAATCTTCGTTTAAAAGATTAAGCATTTCTTCCATTGAAATAGTTGCATCCACTATGCCACTAACTTCTCTTTTTAATATTTCTTTCTTCTTAGCAATGCATGGAGTTAAAAATATTACTTTCGCGCCTTCGTATTGCTTCTTTAATTCTTTGGCATGAGCTATCATTGGCGAAACTACAGGTGCTAAGTATTGTACACAATCAGGATAATATTTCTCTACATAATCAACGATGGCAGGACAACAAGTAGATATGATATTATCCATCTTGCCTTCCCTCATCAAAGACAAGTATTGTTCAGAAACTATCATCGCACCTTTTGATGTCTCATCAATCGCAAAGAAGCCTTTTTTATAAAGGCTTTCTTTTAGGTGTTTAAATGATGGGAATACCCTGACAAAGCTTGGTGCAACACTTAAGACTACTTTTTCACCACTACTTAGCCAAGTATTGATTAAATGTAAATCACTGCTTATCTCTTTGGCACTATGGGGACATATCGCATAGCACTTGCCGCAGAGAATACATTCATCTTCATTGATAACTGGTTCTTCATTAATATAGGTCATCGCATTAGTAGGACATACTCTAACGCAACGCATACAGTGTCGGCAGTTATCTTCGCTTAATTTGATTATTGGCATAATAATTCATTAATTCTGGCTTCAAAGACTTCTTTTAAATTGTGGATGCCGACACCTTCCAAATATTCATTATTCACCCTGATGCCAAGGCCGTTTTGCTTCTCACAGTATTTTTGACAAAAACTTCCCTTAAGTTCAATCTTATCTTCCCAATGATTTTCGCTGATAATCCCTTTTAGGATATCGACAGCTTTCTTACTACCTCTTACATAACAAGCACTACCTAGGCATACTTCTACTGTAATCATTTTTTCCTCCTATTTCTCGCGGTGCAATGCGAGATCGCTCTCTTCAACTTTATAGTACTTCATCGAATCACAAATTGTAGATTCTCTGCCAACATTTTCTTTATTCATTCTGCCCTTGACGACAATGGCATCCTCTACTGTACATGGTCCATTGATACATCCGCCATCACAACACATACCTTCTAAGATTTGATATGGGAATTTACCTAATTTCATAAGGAGTAGTTGTTTCTTACAATCAAATGCTCCATCGGCATAATAACTTGTGAAATTATCTTCGCCCTTTTCCTTACTTACTTCAACGACAGCCTTAGATACGCCACCACCTTGGGCAAAGTTACGTCCATAGTTAGAAACCATCTTCTCTTCTTCAACTTCTAGTTCAGATGGATGTATCTTCTTAGCTATGAGCATGGCCGCTAATTCTTCAAAGGTCAAGACATAGTCGACACTAGTAAATTCTTCCATGGCTTCTTGTTTCTTAGCTAAGCATGGTCCAATAAAGACAATACCATGATCAGGATATTGCTTCTTTAAGAGCGAAGCTGTGGCCATCATTGGTGATACCATGGTCGACACATTATTCTTATAGACTTCTGGGAAGTGTATCTTAGCCATATTGACGAAGGCTGGACAACATGAAGTGGTCATTGGGATGCCTTTTTCAATATGTTCCTTTAATTCCTCATGTTCATAATAAGCTACAATATCAGCACCGACAGCAGCCTCAACTACTTCATCAAAACCTAACATCTTAATAGCCTTTTTGATTTGACCAATGCTAGTATTAGAGAATTGACCTTGAATTGATGGAGCTATCATAGCCACCATCTTGGTATTCATTTTTAATAGTTCAACTACCGGTACAATCCAAGATATATCATCGATAGCTCCAAATGGACATGCTGCTTGACAACGTCCACAATTGATACACTTATCTTCATTAATTAAAGCGATACCGTCTTCATCATATGAGATGGCATCAACAGGACATGATGCTTTACATGGTCTTTCAGTGATAACTATCGCATTGAATGGGCAACTTCTAGCACAGGCACCACATTCTTTACACTTGTCATAGTCAATTTCCGCTCTATTTGTTCCCATGGAGATGGCACCAAAGTTACATGCTGCCATACAGTTTTTAGCCATGCATTTACGACAGTTGTCAGTAACTTGTATCTTTTTAATCGTACAACCATCACAAGCGGCATTGATGACTTGCACAATCTGTTTAGGGTGATGAGTGGTTTCGTCATTAGCCATCTTGCCCATTGATAGTCTAGCTCTTTGTCTAAGGATTTCTCTCTCCTTATAGATACAGCATCTAAACTGTGTCTTATTGCCTGGAGTCAGTTTCTTTATATACTGATTAATCGATTCATCAGTCAGTGTTCCGTTAAAAGTTTCTTCCGCGATTTCTCTTAAGATATCAAATTTTAAAACTCGTGCATCATGTTTAAACAAACCCATAATTATTACCTCTTATTTCTTAACTGCCTTTATCTTATCATAATCAATAATATTTATTAAGTTCATTTTTTCACAAAATGATAATTATAAAAACTCGCCTAAGCGAGTCTTTATCGTTTTTACTTCTTTTGTACGTATTTCAAACTATCCAAAGTAACAGCGGCTAGGATGATAATTCCTGATAATACGAATTGTAGGTTGGCGTCGATACCAAGAATAGTTAATGAATATGTTAGTGCGGTGAAGATGAATACACCTACCACTACGCCAGAAATCTTACCGATACCACCAGTGAATGATACACCACCAACTACACAGGCAGCGATGGCATCCATTTCCCAACCTTGTCCATAAGCTGCTGAACCAGAGCCGACCATACGGATACATTCTAACCATGAACCAAAGCCATATAAGATACCAGCCATGATGAAGGCACCAACTGTAACTTTAAATACAGAGATACCTGATACCGATGCAGCTTCAGGGTTTCCACCAACTGCATATAAGTTCTTACCAAACTTAGTCTTATTCCAGATAAACCATACGATGATAATAGCAGCTACTGCCCATAAGATGATAGTTGGGAAGCCCTTGATCCTAGGCATGATCATTCCAGGAATAGATTGGTCAATACCACCGAAAGAAACACCTTTAGTTGAATATGTTACTAAACCGAATATTACTAACATATTAGCCATTGTGGAAATGAATGGGTGCATCTTAAATTTAGCAGTAAAGAATCCAGCGATAGTTGTAAATAGTGTACATAGCAATACACAGACAAATAAGGCAAAGAATACTCTAACGATAACCGGCATTGAAGTGAAGTCAAAAATATGACCAAATACAGAACCAGTATTAGGACCGTTGTGCATGATGATGGTAGCGGCTGTCATACCCATACCAACCATACGTCCAACTGACAAGTCAGTACCTGCCAACATAATTAATCCAGCGACACCTAGTGCTAAGAACATTCTTGGTGAAGCTTGTTGCAAGATACTTAGAATATTATTTACTGTCAATAATTGTAGACCATTCTTAACCATTGGCGTGATGATACATAGTGCGATAAATACACAGATAATCGCAATATATAGACCATTCTTCAATAAGAAGTCACGAACATTGAAAGCGTAAGCATAGTTTTCTAAACGTTGTAATAAACTTTCTTTGATAGAGAAGTTAGACATCTTTAATGAATCGATTAAATGATATCTAAAGGTGAAAGCACTATGTTTGCGGTCCTTGCTGTCTTGGACTGTCTTCTTATAATGCATCTTAGCGTCAAATTGACGATTCTTATAGATATATTTTTCTTCTTTGATCTCTTCTTGACTATGTAATTTAGATACTATTTCCTGATGCTCACTAGCTAAGCTCTTTAATTTTTCGTCATAGTCAACTTTAGCTTGAGCCTTTTCAAGTTTTGTGCTCTCCTTAACTGGCACATAATATTCTTGATTATAATGCTCATCTAAATATTTAACTGCTTCGCTAACTAAGTTAGAGATAGCTTGTTTATTCTTCTCTTCTACTTTTTTAGCTTCTTGTAATTGAGAATTTAATTCTTCAAGACGTTTAGCCTTTTCTTCTTTAGTATAGATCTTATCTCTTTTTACACTATCGATTTGCTCAGAATAATCAACTACTTTAAAAGTACCATTTTCTCTCAATTCATCGATTTGTGCTTGTATTTTTCCGACATGCTCTTCTATTGGTTGGCGAAGAGCTAATTCCTCTTCGGAACTGAGGATTTTGTAAACTTTTTCTGTCATATCTATCTCCTTTTATAGGTATTTTGCACTGAGTCTTAATAGCTCTTCCTGATTAGTTTCTTTAGTATTGACAATACCTGCTAATTGTCCATTAGACATAACTCCAATTCGATTAGTTATACCTAGGATTTCTGGCATTTCACTAGAAACGATGATGATGGTTTTACCCTGTTTTGCCATCTCGATGATCAATTCATAGATTTCATATTTGGCTCCTACGTCAATACCCCTTGTAGGTTCATCCATCATGAATACCTGTGGCGAACGCTCTAACCATTTACCAAAGATAACTTTTTGTTGGTTGCCACCAGATAGGCTCGTGATCATATCGTCTGGACCCATACATTTAGTCCTCATGGTCCTGATCTCTTTATTGGTAGCCTTAACCATCTTGTTATTAGAAAGCGCTATACCTTTCATATAAGAAGGTAGATTAGCGATAGTCGTATTAAATGTTAAATCGCACTTTAAGAATAATCCGTTAGCTTTACGCTCTTCGGTTATCATGGCAAAACCATGTTCAATAGCTTCTTTCGCATCGTTGAAGTTCATCAGACGATTGTCGAAATAAACTCTTCCTGACGCTCTTGTTCTAACGCCGAATATTGTCTCTAACAGTTCGGTACGACCAGCACCTACTAGACCATACAAACCAAATATTTCACCTTTTCTCACATCGAAAGATATATCTTGAAGATGAGGTTCAAACTTAGTCGATAGATGTTGAATCGATAAGATTACATCGCCTGGCTTATTGTCGACAGGAGGGAAACGATTTTCTAATGAACGTCCTACCATGGCTGATATTAGTTCATTCATATTCGTTTCTGATGTCTTTTTAGTCATGACCATCTTACCGTCACGGAGTACTGATACTTCATCACATATCTCAAAGATTTCATCCATCTTATGTGAGATATAGATTAAGGAAATACCCTGTGCCTTCAACATTCTCATCATCTCAAATAACTTGTCTACTTCTTGTACAGTTAAAGAAGATGTTGGTTCATCAAGTACGATAACCTTAGAATTGTATGATATAGCCCTCGCAATTTCACACATCTGTCTTTGCGATACAGACATATTGCGCATTGGTTGTGTTAAGTTGACTGTCATGCCGAGTTTTCTAAATAACTCAGATGACTTCTTTTTCATTCTGCCTTCATCTATAACACCCATAGAATTAGTAGGATAACGGCCTAAGAACAGATTATCCATGACATTTCTTTCAAGGCATTGATTTAACTCCTGATGCACCATGGCAATACCATTTTCTAATGCATCTTTTGGACCAGAGAAACTAATCTCCTTGCCCTCTAGAAAAATCTTACCTTCATCCTTTTGATATGTACCAAAAAGACATTTCATCATGGTCGACTTTCCGGCTCCGTTTTCTCCCATAAGTCCCATTACCGTACCCTCTTTGACATCTAGATTGATATGGTCTAGAACACGGTTGCGACCAAAGGACTTACTCATTCCACGTATAGATAAGACAACATTTTCATTCTTATCTGCCATAAGTTTTCTCCCCTACTTTATGTTACTTTATAAAAATTATAAGGGAGAATTGCTTCTCCCTTATATTTACAACCATTATTAATATGAATTATTGGCTAAGAATTGATGTGTAAGAAGCTGCGTTGTCAGTCTTAACCATGTTGATTGCGAATGCATCATATTGATCAGGATTGCCAAGACGGTTTGTGATATTAGATTCAGTTTGACCATCTCCACCGATGTATTCAACATTTAAGTTCAATAGGTCATCATACTTCTGAAGAAGTGGTTGATATGTAGAACTTAAGAAGTTGTCAGATGAATTATAGATATTTAACCAAACATTCTTTGTAGGATGTGCCTCGGCATCTAACTGATTAGATACAGGTGCATATGTAACTGTTGAATCTAAGAAGTCTTTATAGTTTTCAGCAGTAACTGCAACATTTAATGCGTAGTATGAACGAGAAGCTTCATCATATTTGTAAACGTCAGAAGTTAATACGTTACCAGCATCGTCAGCAGTACCGATACCTGTATCGATATCAACGCCGTCTAATGCATTACGTAATACTCTTAATGTTAAGTAAGCTTGAACGTCTGCGTGCTGAGAAATAGTTCCGCCGTATCCTTCAGCAATAGCTGCAACTGCATCTGAGTTAGCATCATATCCGAATGTAGGAACGCCATTGTCTTTTGACCAAGCGTTGAAGATTGCCATACCCATACCATCGTTGTTAGAAGCTACGATATCGATTTGATCACCGAATGAAGCTGTCCAAGTACCGATTGTATTACCAGCAGTAGCTGCATCCCAAGTAGCACCTGAAGAGTTCTTCATTTCTTGAGAAGCGAGTTCTCTTACTGTATAAGTAGTTCCGTTGATTTCTAATGTACCATCTTGAACAATAGTAGATGAACCATCAGTGTTGATACCTACTGGATCACTGTTGATTTCACCGTTTGCTTCAACACCAGTACCTAATGCGCTACGAACACCTCTTGTACGAGCGATTGAGTCGTTGTGTCCGATATCACCGATTGCAAGTACGTAACCGATAACACCATCACCGTTACGATCTAAGTCATCAATGTTAGCTTCGATGTATTCTCTGATCATCTGACCTTGAAGTTCAGCACCTTGGTTAGCATCAAAACCTACATAGTAAGTATCATCATTGAAGCTAAGAGCAGCCATATCTAATTCACCAGTTGAGCTGTTAGATGGCTGACGGTTAAACCATACTAATGGTTTCTCTGCATTAGCTGATGTAGTTCCAGTAGAAGCTGGATCATCAGAGCTAGCAGGAGTATCACTGCTACAAGCTGCTAATCCTAAAACCATGAATAGAGCCATAGCAATAGTTAAAAATCTTTTTTTCATTTTCTTCTCCTTTTAGACTTTTATCTACTTGCATTCTACAACAAAGAGAAATCGCTTTCAATTCTTTTAATTATTTTTTTTCTAGCTAAAAGTCACATAATTATAAAAAAGCCC
>CASEQH010000010.1 GCA_949290085.1 uncultured Bacillota bacterium
GACATATTTGATCCAAAATATGAAGGTTTCTTCTTCGACAATAATGGCAATATTATTACTAATAACTTTAGTTATAATATTATTGATGATAGTCTAATACTTAATAATAATTATAATGAAGAGGAGGCAATGAAAGAGATAGGTTATTATAATAATCTAAAAGATATTGCTTCGAAAATATTGAAATCAGATTATTTTGCACAAAAAATGGGGGACTAAGATGTTACTTACAATTATTACGCCTTGTTATAATGAGGAGGAGGCAGTTAATTACTTCTATGATGAAGTGATTAAAGCTTTAAAGAAGATAGATTTAGATTATGAAATTCTATTTGTTAATGATGGATCGAAAGATAAGACATTAGAGAAGTGTATAGAATTAAAAAAGAAAAATGATAAGATAAAGATTATCAATTTTTCACGTAACTTTGGCAAAGAAGCTGCCATGCTTGCAGGACTTAGAGAATCAAAAGGCGACTATGTAGTCATCATGGATACCGATTTACAAGACCCGCCAGCTCTACTTCCTGAAATGTTAGAGTATGTGCAAAGTGGTGAATATGATAGTGTAGCTACCTATCGAGTATCTCGTAAGGGAGAACCACCAATCAGATCGTTTTTTGCAAGAATGTTTTATAAGCTAATTAATAAGATGGTCGATGTGGAAATTGTCGATGGTGCTAGAGATTATCGATTAATGAATAGAACTATGGTCAATGCTATACTAGAATTGGGCGAATATCATCGTTTCTCTAAAGGCATCTTTTCATGGGTTGGTTTTAAGACAAAATATCTAGAATATGAAAATGTGGAGAGAGTGGCTGGTGAGACTAAGTGGTCATTTTGGAAATTATTTAAATATGCCATTGATGGAATTGTCGGTTTCACTACTGTCCCATTAAGATTAGCAACTATCGTGGGAGCTTTAGTCTCTTTATTTGGTTTTATATATATGATTTATATTGTTTTTAAGGCAGTATTCTTTGGCGATCCTGTCGCAGGCTTCCCTAGTCTAATTGTAATCATTACACTACTAGGAGGAATTCAACTATTATTCCTCGGAATTATTGGCGAATACTTAGCAAAGACTTATATGGAATCAAAGAAAAGACCTGTTTATATAATTAAAGAAATCATCAAATAATTATGCACAACATTATTCTGTTAATCATTTTCTTAGTCTTAAACTATTTTACTGTTTCTATCTTTAAAGTGAACTTTGGTAAAGCGATGCCTTTTACATTGGCTTTTTGTACAGTTCTAATGTATTTATGTGGACTTTTTGTAGATTTAAATTGGATATATCCGATAATCTGCATAATAATGATTATTTCGATATATAGATTTATCAAGTCATTAATTTTAAAAAATTATCACGAAGTTTTTAAGAGATACTTTAATATATCCTTTTTTGTCTTTATGATTATCTATTTTGCAGTAATAGTAATTAACTACAGTAGAGGTTTTACTTTTGTAGATGAATTTGCTCATCTAGGACTCATGGCAAAAGAGAGTTATCGTCTGAATGAATTTCATATCGTCGATGAGTCTATGATGTGGTATAACAAGGAATATCCGCCATTCTATAGTCTATTAGAAGTATTCTTTTGTAAGTTTGTTGGCACTTTTTCAGAAGGGTATTGCTATCGTGCTTTACAATTGTTTTCCTTATCTCTTCTGCTTCCATTATTTGACAAATTCTCTTTGACAATTAAGGAAATGCCAAAAATACTGATCACCTTAATATCTTGTTTCCTTATTGGCATGGTTATCAACTTTACCGATGGAATGGTTTATAACACACTCTTTTATAATTCAATCTATTTAGATTTGCATATAGGCTTCTTTTTAGCCTATCTGTTTTATCTTGTATACACCTTCGATTTCAAATCTAAATTAGACTATATAAATTTGTCACTAATGCTGTCATGCTTCGTCTTAACCAAGCAGATTTCAATAGCATTCTATTTATTGGCGCTGGTAACATTTATCATTGCTTATTTCAAAAATTTAAAAAACAAGGGATACTTGATTAAATCACTCATAATGTTTGCAATCCCGATACTATTCTTTATTTCTTGGAATATAGTGGTAGATTATTATTTAACTGAGCAAAAATTTGATGTGTCTTCGTATAATTTTTTCTTTTTTATAGATTATTTTAAAGGAGATATGTATAAATGGCAGATAGATACAGTCAACAACTTCTTTAATGCTGTATTTAATCGTCCACTCATAATTCAGCCTTTTAATTTATCATACATAGGAGCTTTAATTATTATTTCATTATTGATTATGGCTACAAGTATCATCAATAAAGACATGAAGAAGAAAGTCATATATTCTTTAATGTACTTGTTAGGTGGTCTAGGCTATGCCTATTCATTATTACTTTCATATGTTTATGCTTTTGGCTATCTAGAAGGGCCATCACTAGCGATGTTTGATAGATATTGCTCGTTATATCTTATTTTTGGTTTTGTATTCATTTTTATGATTTCCATAAAAGAAATAAGTATGAAAGAAAATAACGGGAAAGAACTGCATTATCTTGCACTACTGGTAGTAATTATATTCTTAATCAATATCGATACGATTAAAGCTAGCAAGCCGATATTAAAATATAATGGGAAACTAGATATGTACAATGAAAGATATGTTAATTTCATAAATGAAAATCCAGACAAAAAATATCTAGTAATATCACAAAATGATGTAGAAAAGAGAAATGTACTTAGATTTTATACTATCAAATACGACGATAATATAAATTACTTCGATATTTCATATGCTGGTAATAATGAATATGACATTGGAGTTGCATTATGGGAAGACGAGTATATTGATATGTTGAATGATTATGATTATTTATATATCTGTGATTATGACGATTCATTTTATCGGCACTTTTGGAAGAATATAACCACTGAGGAATTAAAAATGGACCATTTTTATAGTGTTGATGTCATTGATAACTGGCTTGTCAATATCAAAGAAATTGCGTTTGATTAAGGTTAGATTTTGTTATAAAATAGACATTCAATTATGTAAATGTTACAATCATTGAGAAAAACGAAAGGAAGTATTATGTTGAAGAAATTGTTTAAAGACAAGAATAAGAGATATCGAAACTTAATATTGGTTATATTACCATTTGTAATATTAATTGGTGTCTTTACTTTTGTTGCTTACTCTTCTGCTAGCTCGTTGGTGACAGGTGGTAGCACAGGTTTTTCTAATTCTATAGATACCATGGACTATCATTTAAGAAACAATGCGACAGATATACAGGAAGAATATTTTAGAGAATTATCTGAATTATGTTCAGCGGATGCCGAAACAAAAGATAAAGCTGAGATTGCAAGATCGGTAGTTAAGAATTTTATTGCTGACTTCTACACTTGGACTAATAAAGCTGGTTCATATGATGTAGGAGGTTTATATTATGTTCATTCACCTTCTAAAGTTAGTATCATGACTAATGCTAGAGATGGTTTTTATAAATATGTCACTAACTATATTGAAGAATATGGCAGTGAAAACTTATTAGAAGTTGCTTCGGTTGATGAAGTCAATGGTGGCGAGAGCGTAGGAGAATATGAATATAATGGCGTGACATATGATGCATATTACTTCCATGCAACTTGGACATATGTAGACCATGACGGATTTGATGAGAGCAAATATACTACATCAGAGAACTTCTTAGTAATTGAGAACGAAGATGGACGTTTTGAAATCGTTCAGGCTTATGGAGACTAGATATGAGCAAGAAGAAATTACAGAGTAAACAGATTTTTAGTATTGTAACTGCGATATTGACTCTTATTGCCAATATCTTGGTTGTGGTACTACTAGTTATGGCAATGCGTTACGCAGGTTTAGAAAATAGATTGTTCTACAGTGTCTTTGGTATTGTCATTTGTCTATTAGTTATTGTTGATATTATCTTCTTTGTAGGATTTAATCATCGTGACCACATCCTCAAGGTTGTAACTTGTGTATTTGCTACTATTTTAGTATTAGGTGGCAGTGTAGGTTCTTATTATATATATAGAGTTAATAGTGCGGTAGATAATTTAGTAAATGTTCAAGATGGTGAAACTTATGAAACTATCAGAGTTACTATTGCAACATATAAGAATACTTCCATCACTGATATCGAAGATTTAGATGGTAAGACAGTTGGTAGTTTGAGTACTGCTGGTGCCAGTGCAGCAAGTGTCGGTCAAGACTACTTAACTGAAAATGGTATTGAGCCTACTTATAAGACTTATAATATGACTACCGACTTATATCAGGCTCTAGTTGAAGGAGAAATCGATGCAGCTATTTTCCCAAATACATATCGTTCACAATTAACAAGCGCTGATACAGCTTTTGAAACATACTTGAGTGATACTACTGATGTGATTAGTTTTGAAAAAGATGTGGTGACATCTGATTCTGTTACATCAAATATTGATATTTCAGTAGAGGCATTCAATATTCTATTGATTGGTTATGCCCCAGAAGCAGGTGGTGGTGGATTAACCGATACTATTATCGTCGCTTCTGTCAATCCTAAGACAATGCAAGCTACCTTAGTATCTATCCCTCGTGATAGTTATGTGCCTATTTCTTGTTACAACAACGCTCGTAGTAAGATTAATGATGCTGGTGCTGCTAGCAGATCTTGCCTGATGGAAACTGTTGGTAACTTATTAGATATTAATATTGACTTTTATATGGAAGTCAACTTCCAGGGTCTAGTAGACATCGTAGATGCTCTTGGCGGCATCTATATCAATTCACCGGTTGAATTTGTTGGTCAAAGTTCTTCATCAAGTCGTGGTGAAATGAATGTTTGGGTACCAGCTGGCGAAATATTAGCTAATGGTGAACAAGCCTTAGCCTTCGCTAGAGAAAGACATGCTATGCCAAATGGTGACTTCGACCGTCAGATTCACCAACAAGAAGTAATCCAAGAAATTGTTAGAAAGTTCATGGATTTAAGTGATATCAGCCAGGCTTTAGCAGTAATGGATGCCGCTGGCGAAAACTTTACTACGAATTTGAGTGTCAACCAATTAACTAGCATATTCAATTATATGTTGACAGCGCCAAATTATTCAGGTCTGCCTCAATTCAATATCATAGATATGCAAAGTTCCAGAGTAACTGGATACACAAGATGGTTTTACAGTTATTCAATGCGTTTGCCTTTGTGGAGCTATTATTTATGGGAAGGATCTATTGAGGATAATGTTAAATTATTAGATGAAACTTTAGGAATTTATGAATCATATGATGATCAGCCTAGTATCTTTACTTTCTTTGTGGAATATCCATATGATAGAGGACCATTGTATTATGAATACTACGACGAACCAATGGTTCCAGAAGATATGCCACCATATTATCCACATTTAACAAATATGACATATGAGGAAGCTATGGCATGGGCAGATGCAAATGGTGTAACTTTAAATGTAACATTCATCAATGAAGGTGAAGAAGGATATGATCTAAACGCAGTTGGTAGTGTTATTTCACAATATCCTGCTTATGGACAATTAGTTGAAGATTTCCCTAGTGGAAGTATTACAGTAATCGGTAATCCATTAAGTGAAGAAGATAAAGTTCCAAACTTTGTAGGTAAGAGCATTTATGAAGTATATGATTGGGCTAATAATAATGGATACAGTGTCAATGCGACAGTACAGGCAAACTCTGATGAGTCATTAGCTGGCAAGGTAACAAATCAAAGCATTGCGGCAGGAACAGATAAGTCATTACACAATTCTATTGATGTAACATATTATGAGATACCTACTATTTCAACTTCTGAACTAGATGGTGGTATCGGTGTATGGACTACAAGCGAGATTAGTTCATGGATGTCTAGAATGGGTATTACAACTAGCCCACAATATACATATGTTGAGACTAGTGATTATGCGGAAGGAACATTGATTAGATATTCAATGAATACTGATAAGGCAACAAGAAGTACGACATTTACTTTCGTTTTAGCTACAGCTCCTACTGAGACACCAACTCCAACCCCGCCAACTACGCCAACTCCAACTCCCAAACCTACACCTACCCCAACTCCAACCCCGCCAACTACGCCAACCACTCCACCAAGTACTGGCGAACCTAGTGGCGAGGAATAAGAGATATTAAAAAAGGCTCCATGCACCAAGCTAGGAGCCTTTTTAAGTGGTATAATTAGAATCCGATTTATTATTAGAAGGGAATAAAAAAGTTGGAAGAATTATATATTGAATTAAAGGACAACCAATGGCCATTAAAATATATAGACCATGATAGAAATATTGTGCGTGCAATTGTAATCGATACTGATAGTATGTTTTATTTTGTGAAAGCAGAAAGAGATGATGACTTTGGTAGAGCTACCTTAATCGAAACTTCTGGTGGTGGAGTTGAAAAAGGCGAAGACGTGATTTCTGCATTAAAAAGAGAATTAATTGAAGAATTGGGAGCTGAAGTAGATATCATATGCAAAATAGGAGTAGTTAGTGATTATTACAATTTGATTCATAGGCATAATATTAATAATTATTATCTTTGCAAGGTGCAATCATTCAGGGAAAGACATCTTACTAAAGCAGAAAAAGAAGAATTTCGCTTATCAACAATAAAGCTTTCATATGAAGAAGCTCTTGAAGAATATAATCGTCGATCAAATACTAAACTTGGGAGTTTGATTGCTAACCGTGAACTTCCTATATTGCTGCAAGCCAAAAGAATACTCGATAAGATAAAATAACTAAATTACAATCTATAAAATTAGGGCTCTCCTTTATTGATTTAAACAACAGTATAGGAGGAACCTTTTTATATTGATATTGATAATTTAGTAAAATCAAATTCGCGAGGTTTATAAAACACATTTAAACATTTAACTAAATTTGGCAGATGATGAATTTAGCTAAAATTCGTTGAAATAAATATAGTTTTATTAGAATTTAAGAACATAAAAAAGGATTGAATATTTGAATCAATCCTTTGTAGTATTAGTTATATTATTTAGAGCGCAGCCTTTTGATTTTCTAATGTCTTAGTATACTTAATCATCATGATGATGACATAGATGGCCACAATGAGTTCGGTCACTGGCATAGTTAACCATAGTGCCCCTGGCAATATAATAGGTAGTAAATATAATGCTAAGCTACTGATTATTACGCCTCTGGAAACCGAGACCAAGAAGGAAATTTTCGGTTTCATCAATGCTTGGAAGTAGTAAGTAGAAAAGACATTGAGTGGTAGCAAGAGGAAAGATAAGCCATAAGTCCTTATGATACCAGGTGCAATATTTAGTATTGTATCAGTTGGCGTCATAAAGATGCGGACAAAGATAATAGGGAATAATTCAGCTAGCAATAGCCATATCAAGCCAAAGGCAAATGATGTCATCAGGGCATATTTTAAAGTCTCTCTAATTCTATCCATATTACGAGCTCCGAAGTTACTGAATATGATAGGTTGAGCGGCTTGACCAATACTATAGGCGAAACATGTGACAATAGTTGATATATTGATGATGATGGCATAGATAGATAATTCATTAGTTGAGAAGTAGACAAGAATCTGACGATTAAATAACATCGTTAAGATACCCATAGCCACATCGACAAAGAAGGTTGAAAAGCCGGTTATACAAATCTTACTGATGAGCTTAGGAATTCTATCTGTATGAATAACTTTAATAGTGTTCTTATCACTTCTAAAATGAGTCAGCAACATTATTAGAGTGATCATTGAACCGATAGCTGTCGCAAGACCTGCACCAAAAATACCCATATCTAATGTGAAGACAAAAAAGTAATCGCCAAAGATATTAAAGATACCGCCGTATAATACAGCCTTAGTAGCTAGAGTAGGATTGTTGTCATTACGCAAGTAAGCTGACAAGAATTGATTAATGAGAAAACTTGGTGCGACAAACTTAATTGGTAATATGTACTCCTTAGCTAAAGGAAGTAAAGTTTCTTCAGCACCAAAGAGAATTAATAATGCTTCATCGAAGAAAGCGACAAGTATCCAGACGATGACTGATAAGATGATGACACCGATAAGGGAAGCAGTAAAGTATTGATTGGCTCTATCTCTATTTTTGTCAGAAGAACCACGTATAGTTGAAAATAAGACAGATCCGCCTATACCCATTAATAGACCTAAGCTATAAATAATATTCCATATAGGACTCACAATAGCTAAAGCGGCTGTGCCATCAGGACCCTGATATTGGCCAACCATAGCCATGTCTACTATGCTGTAGATGGATGAGATTAAAGCACTACCAAAGGCAGCAGCTAGATACTTAAAGTACATCGGTTTGATTTCACTAGTAAGAAAATTCATCAAAGACCTCCTATAATTTAAGAAGTTGTCTTGCTTATAAAATAAAAGCCGGGTAAAGTTCAGGTATTTCAACCTGTGCCTTATCCAGCTCATCATTTCAAAAGAATGATTTGCCCTCCGAGCAAGCAAAACTCATTATAACAGAGCTAAATTTGTTGTCAACAACTAGATATAAACATCAATTATAAATATAATAGAGGTGAAAAGTTAGGAGGAAAAATAAAATGGATAAATTTATCGTTGAAGTGTCTGCGAGACATGTTCATGTATCAAAAGAAGACTTAGAAGTATTATTTGGTGAGGGGCATGAATTGACACCTAAGAAATATTTGTCACAACCAGGTCAATACGCTTGCGAAGAAAAAGTAACTATCGTTGGACCTAAAGGTGAATTAAAAGCATCTATCTTAGGGCCAGTTAGAAAGGCTAGCCAAGTGGAAGTATCACTTACTGATGCTCGTAGTTTAGGTGTAGTAGCACTAATTCGTGAGTCAGGTGATATCGAAGGCACTAATGGTATTAAATTAGTAGGACCATGTGGTGAAGTTGAACTCAGTAAGGGTGTCATCGCTGCTAAAAGACATATTCATATGACTAGTGCTGATGCTGAAAAGTATGGTGTTAAAAACGGTGAGATAGTAGCTGTCAGTGTTGAAACAGATAATCGCTCACTAGTATTTAAAGATACAGTTATTAGAGTATCTGATTCATTCTCTTTAGCTATGCATATTGATACTGACGAAGCTAATGCTGCAGGCATCGTTGGTAGTGCTCAAGGAGAAATCGTTAAATAGTAAATAGGAGGATCTTCGATGTATCATAATTATTATTACGGACGCGGTCTTCTAGATGGAGCGTGGATTTTTATTGTTGCACTTATCATCGCCATTATCTTGATGTTAACTTTCTTATCTAAGAATAATAAAGACAAATACCATGGTTTCTTAAAAGGGCTATATGATTTCTTAAATTTCCGTAAGCTAACAATTAATGCTGTTTTACGCTTTATCTACTTAGTAGTAGCTATAACTGGCGCGTTAAGTTATATCTTCTCAATGTTCTCATATGGTATCGGTGGATTCTTTGTTTATCTTTTCGCACTAGTGGTTTATGAAATTGTCTTACGTCTAGGCTTTGAATTAATAATGTTACTAGTTGTCGGTGTCAGCAATATCATTGAAATAAACGAGAAGTTAAATGATAAAAAAGAAGACAAGTTTGAATTCTATGAACTAGATACTGATAAGTATGCATCTAAGATAACTGAAGGTGCTGAAAAGGTCATCGACAAGATTAAAGAAAAGACTAAGTCTACTCCTGAAGAAAAAGAAGAAGTTAAGGAAGAAGTTGTTGAGGAATTAAAACCAGCTCCTAAGGCTAGAAAGCCTAGAGCTAGAAAACCAAAAGTGGAAAAGACCGAGATTGAAAAAGCTCCTGAAGAAAAAGAATAATTATTAAATTAGGCAAGTTGTTATGATTTGCCTTTTTATAAGATTTATATTATTAGTGTTGCATTGATACTAAAAAGCACCATTTGGTGCTTAAATAATCAGAATAATGTCATTCCTGAGGACGGGATTATGTGTAACTTTTAGTGGGGGACTTAGTCCGATTGCTTATTGTAGATATCTCTTCTATGTCCGATATTAATAAGATTTAAAATAAGTTCAAAATCTCAGATATCTGCAAGTATACGGTAATCTCCAACTTTATATCTCCACCCATTGCTTCTATTAGCTGTAAGTCCCTTACCATGTAAACGAGGATTGGTGTAATTCATCAAATTTTTAACTATCCACGCTTTTATTATTCTCTGTGTTTGCCTATCAAGCTTCTTAAATGATCTATCGAATTTATCTGTTGTTAATAACTGGTATATCATAAATCAAGCTCTTTCCATAATTCGCTTACTGATCTTGTTTTCAATGTTCCTGATTGTTTTTCAGACTCATATTCAGCGAATTCATTTAAGTCGTATTCATCCTCAATCTTGTCAAACAGAACTCTTTTAAATGCTTCACTTACAGAAATAGAATGTAATTTTGCATAGCTTTCAGCTAATGCTCTTTCTTCTTCAGTTAATTTTATTGAAAAACTCATAGTTAATATCCTTTCTGACATCATATGGCATCAAGATATTTATTTCTACATATACTGTAATACAAAGTATTACATAATGCTCTATTCCACTTATTTTTTGAATATAAAAATCCCCTGAAGAGATACTTCAGGAGACTACCTTTATTAATTGGCGGAAGCGGTGGGATTCGAACCCACGTGCCGAATTAACGACAAAACGATTTCGAATCGTTCTCGTTATAACCACTTCGATACGCTTCCACATCTATGATATATTATCATAAATGTGTTTGTTTTTCTATTTAGACTGCGTGATTTCTTCTATAACTTCACTAGCTAATTTTT
>CASEQH010000011.1 GCA_949290085.1 uncultured Bacillota bacterium
ACTTATGAATATTTAATTAAAGAAGAAGTAGAAGAAACTAATTCAAATATTAAATATTCTAAGGCTGAATATAAAGTGAGTGTCACTGTTACATATGATGAAAATAGTGGAACACTAAATGCCGAATCTACTATTACTCGCATCAAAGATTCTGCAGGTAATGATTCATCTAATGTAACGACAATAATGAATTTTGAAAATACTTATATTCCAAATCCATTAACTTTAGATAGTTTTATTTCATTTAAAAAGCAATTAAGTGGTAGAGACTTCTTAGACACAGATGAATTTACATTTACTCTAACTGCTGAAGAAGAAACTCCTCTTCCTCAAACTACAAGTATGGTAGTTAAAAACGGCAATACTAATACATTCGGAAGTATCACCTTCACTAAAGCCGGTACATATTATTATCAATTAAATGAAGAAATCGGAAGTATTAAAGGTATTAGCTACTCTGAAGAAGAATATATAGCTGTAATCAATATCAATGATAATAATGGTGTCTTAGAATTAGAAAGCTTAAAATATTATAAAGTTGATGAAACAAATGAAAGTGAACCTATCGAACTAGCTCAAGGAGAAGTGCCTACATTTACTAACAGCTATAATTCAAGCTTAGTTTGGGATACAATAAGTACATTTAATGTTCAAAAGAACTTTATTAATGTAGGTGAAGGCAATAATGAAGCTTGGACAGATGAAAGTTCATTTGAATTTGTAATGACAGCTGGACAAGATACTATTGAAGCTATAAATAGAGGTGATATAGTCATGGGAGAAAATCTTCAAAATACTAAATCAATGACTATTGATAGTACAACAGCTGATCATAAAAATTCATTTGGCAATATCACCATAAATAAAGCCGGAACTTATACATTTACCGTAAAAGAAATTAAGGGCGATGTATATGGTGTAAGTTATGATCCAACAATTTATAGCATCACCATCACTGCAAGTGACAACAATGATGGAACACTTAGTATAAGTGAGACAAGAATTAGTAAACTATCAGATGGACAATATGTTGATATCCAGGGAAATACATTAGAATTTACTAATGAATATAATTTACCTGTAGCTAGAACAGTTATTAATGGTCATAAAACTTTAAATGGTAAAACTTTGGAGGATGCTGAATTCACTTTCACTCTAAGTGCTAGTGGCGAAGGCGAAATCTTAGAAAAATCTAAGGAAGTACTAGGTAGCGATTCTAGAACAACTGTCAATAGTGCTGATGGTTCATTCAACTTTAGCTTAGACTTTGTAAATGAAGGAACATACCAGTTTAAACTAAGTGAAGTCAATGAAGGAAAAACTGGATATACATATGATAGTAAAGAATACTATCTTGAGTTTGTAGTTATTTATGATGAAACTACAGAATCGATGACATATACAAGAACAGTAGATGGAACTAGTGATATGGATACAACATTATCATTTGCTAACTCATATAAGGCTAATCCAGTAACTTTAAGTAATCAAATAAGAGCTCATAAGACTCTATCTGGAAAAGAATTGAGTGAAGGAGAATTTACATTCTTGTTGAAGAGCAAAAGTGATTCAAGTGTAGCATATACTGCAACAAATGACGCTCTTGGCAATGTAGTATTTGGCGATATTGTTTATGATGCAACTGGTGTATATGAATATATCTTGAGTGAGAGAAATGATGCTAAAGATGGCTACACTTATGATGATGCAAGTTATCTAGTAAGAGTTGAAGTTACTGATGTAGATGGCAATTTGAATGCTAGAGTATCATATATATCAAATAATGGTCCTGTAAATGCTGAAGATGTTGTATTTAATAATACATATAAAGCTGAATCAGTTGATGTACTAATTAATGCAACTAAAGTATTAGAAAATAGAAAATTAAAAGCTTATGAATTTATTTTCGAATTATATAAGGATGGACAATTAGTTTCAACAGCAACTAATGACATCAATGGAAATATCATATTTGATTTAGGAACATATGATGCAGCTACTAGCGCTGAAGAAGTTTATACTATCAAAGAGAGAAAAGGCAATGATAAAAATATCACTTATGATGCAACTGAATATGAAGTTAAAGTAAGTATAAGTGATACAGACTTTGATGGATATTTAGAAGCTACTATCTTAGTAGACGATAGCCTAGATAAGAAGATAGTATTTACTAATGTCTACAATGAGCCAGAAAAACCAACTACTCCAACAACACCTGATAAACCAGACTATGAAGTAGTTAATACTTCTGCAAAATAAGTAGAAATACTAAAGACGAGCTATGCGAATGCGTAGCTCGTTTTGTTAATGTGGACTTCCGTGGATTTGCCCATACAGATTGAACTATCGTGTGGGTCAAGCTATGACTTCCATGTGGGTGACTAATAAAAATATAGGTAAATCTAATGAATTAGAAATAATGACATTTTTCCAATAGATTTTAGAGTAAAAATGACACTTTTTCCTATAAAAATCAGGTAAAAATGACATTTATTCCAAAATATACGAATATAGATATACGGATTAAAAAATACAATTATTTACTTCTCATCTCTTTGACATAATTTTCTAGATTTGTGCGGTGGTGATATCTTATGGAGGCAGTTTTATCCTTTTGCAAGATAGCTTCATTCATATCGATATCATTTAGTGCAGCTATGGCTATTGTGTAATGAATGACATCGGCTAATTCATTGGCTAGTTCGGACTTTAAGTCTTCATCACTTGATGACTTACGGCCAGCTTTTTTATTTAGCACTTCTGCTACTTCACCCATCTCTTCAACTAGTTTCATAAAGAGACTTTGATCTATGCCCTGGTCACCATAATGGTCTAAGAGATAAGATTCTAGTTCATTGATTGTCACTTGCATATTTAACCCCCCTAATAAATATATTCTAAGTATAAAATAAAAGGAGCTTTAAGCTCCAATAATCATAATTATGATGATTATAATTTGTAGAATTCTTGAACGTCAATCACAAAGATTGTAGCTCCACCGACCTGTACTTCTACTGGGAATGAAGCGAAGCGGCCGATATCATATGCAGCGGTTGATGGAACAATTTCAGTTCTTCTCTTTGACTCATTGCCGATAATCTCAATCGCTCTGCTGACTTTCTCATCTTCAGTACCGATGATTAAAGTAGTATTACCTGCTCTTAGAAATCCCCCGGTTGTTGCAAGTCTAGTAACTTGATAATTTTCTTTGTTTAATGCAGTAGAAACTGAACTACTGTCATCATTTGAAACGATTGCTAATATAAGCTTCATAAAATCACCTCTTTTCTAAATTATAACATAAGCAACTACTATGAAAGCTCTAAATTAGGTATAATAAATACATGAAAAAATATCTGAAAGAACTCTTATTAATTGCCTTAGGCAATTTTATATTGGCTATAGCTGTCACTGCCTTTATCTTACCAAATGATATTTTATCAGGCGGCGTAGCTGGTATCGCCATTTTAATACAACCCTTTGTACCTCTAGACCCTGAATTAATCATATCGATATTAAATACTGTACTATTTATCATCGGTTTTATCTTCTTGGGTAAGCACTTTGCCATCACGACTTTTTTGAGTACTATAATCTATCCTTTTTTTATCATGATACTGCCTAAGATACTACCACCTATTTCTATTGATCCCATCTTAGCGGCTATCTATGCAGGCTTACTTGGTGGAATTGGTATAGGCATAGTGGTGAGACAAGGGGCATCGACAGGTGGTATGGATATTCCACCGCTCATTTTTCAAAAGTACTTTAATTTTGATTTATCTAAATGCGTAATGGTCACTGATGGTTTGACCGTTTTATTTGGGCTTTGGATATATGGCATAGAAGCAGTATTGATAGGTCTTGTCTCGGTCTATGTGACAGGCCAAGCGATATCTAGAGCTATAACTTTTGGAGCTAAAAATGCTAAGAGCATTGAGATTATCTCAGAACAAAATGAAGCTATCTCAAATGATATTCATATTGAGATGAATAGGGGAACGACCTTCTTAGAAGCTAAGGGTGGTTATACTAATATAAATAGACCAGTTCTCTTGGTAGTTATAGCTGATTCTGAATATCAGACTCTAATAAAGATAATTAAACGTCATGATGAAGATGCCTTCTTAATCGTTCAAGATGTTCAAGAGGTTCATGGTGAAGGTTTTTCTTTTGAAGCGAGAATCTAAGAAAATAAATATGATATAATTGTTGAAGGTGATAGGATGATAAGTATAAAAAATGTATATAAGACATATAAGAATGGAACTAATGCCTTATATGATATTAATCTAGAGATTAAAGATAGTGAATTTGTCTATATAGTAGGACCTACCGGTAGTGGTAAGTCAACTCTTATCAAACTTTTAAATGGTGAAGAGATACCTACATCAGGTGATGTTATCGTTCAAGATATTAATGTAGGTAAGCTCAAACATTCAAAAGTTCCTCTATATCGTCGTAATATTGGTGTTGTCTTTCAGGATTATCGACTCTTGCCACGCAAGACGACTTTTGAAAATGTCGCTTATGCCCTTGAAGTT
>CASEQH010000012.1 GCA_949290085.1 uncultured Bacillota bacterium
ATCAGTTATTCCGTCTAAACTAACTTATTCTCTGATAAGGCCAATATTTGGAATGTGTTATGGGCTGATCAAACAAAAGTGGTTTTCTAAATTGCAATTTCGTTCGCTTCGAATAAAATCAGAATTGTTCGATGACTATTATCGAGATACTTGTGGTATCACAAAACAAAATATGATTGCTTTCTTACAAGAAAGTTCTATGTATTCTATGAAAAAAACTCTCGGTGAGTGTACGGCAAAGATCCATCTATTTGCTGGAGAGCGAGAAAATAGACGTATCTTATATTCTGCAAAAAAGATCAGAGAAGCGATCAAAAATTGTGATCTACACATACTCCCGTCTATGTATCACGGCGAATTTTCTATTAACCATGCTGATCGTTATGCAGAAGAGTTATATGACATTATAAAACTGCATTGATCTTCTGGTTTTCGACTAAGTTGTGGTTAAAACAGTACTTTATTTAGTACCTTAACGAAAGCTACTGGCCATCAGGAACTATTCAAACGAACAATTGCAACGATTTTTGCAACAAAAATATGATAGGCAAATGAGATATAGATAATATGGATGAAATAAGACAAAAAAGCCATCATTTAGATAATAAATATGAGAAATGATGATACAATTAAAGAGTTCAGATATTTTCACTGCTTTAAGAGACTAGATGCTAAAGACGTTTTCGTGTTCATCCAAAGAGATTTATCATTTGATGATATAGAAAAGATTGAATTAATTTGGAGCAAGGATAAGGAGGATCTATGAGATCAATTGTTAGTAAAGAATGGATTAAGGGTAAATGGACGACTTGTGAGTGTGATAAAGAACTATTGAATAGGTACTTTGATGTATTTTTAAGACTGATAAATACTAAAAAGATAATGATTCTGTCATATTTATCTACTGAGGGCATAGTATCGAAAGCGGTCTATGTTAATTTACATGAAACTAACGAAATTTGGATAAATAGTGATTCTACAGCTGACTTTAGTAAATACCTAACAGAGCCGAAAGAAGTTACTGCTTTCATCTTTGATGAAGAGTCTGTGACAGGAGCAATGTTAAAGGGAGTGGCTACGATCGAAAAGAGAAGGGAGTATATACTTAAATCTTGGAAAGAAGATTTTGAGGACTGGTATGATGACGGAGCACTTGGAAATGATTTTACAGTAATTCATTTTCATATTGATACTATTAAAGTTTTTCACGATTCTAGAGAGATTACAATTAGTTTGGAGCAAACTATATGAAAATTATTATTTGTGATCTAGATGGTACTCTATATCCAAAGAAAAATCTTAGCAACAAAAATCAACTTCAGGACAACATCGGAGCTGTAAGAAAATGGAAAGATGCAGGAAACGAGTTTGTTGTAGCTACTGCCAGAGGCATGCATCATTATGAAGAATTGGTAGAAAAACTTGGCTTTAAGCCAAACTTTATTGGTTCAAATGGGGCAGAAGTTATCTACACTTCTGGTGAAGTCGTCTTAAAACAAATGCCGATACAGATATACATTGATTTGTGTCGCTTTATTGAGGACAATGATTATAACGCATCTGTTGCGACCGGTTTGAATGATGAATGGGTCTGGAACACAAAAGATAAATATCCTATCAAGGATGCTGAGATATATATTCCAAGTTGGGATTACATTAAACTTTATGATAAGGATATTATAAATTCTGAAGATAAAATTGAAAGGATCCAAATTTTTGTACCAAAAGAGATCCGTGATGAATTAAAAGATGAGATATTAAAACTTGGTTATCCAGTATCAATTACTTGTAGCGATGATGACTTAATTGATATCGGTCCGCTTAATTGTTCAAAGGGAATTTCGATCGAGGAGATTTGTCACAAATACAATATCAGCAAGAAAGATATTATAGCCATGGGTGATTCCCATAACGATATCTCCATGTTTAAATTAGCTGATCGTAGTTATTGCATTGATCATGCCGAAGAAGAAGTAAAAAGAAAAGCTAATTATATTGTTTCCTCTGTTGCTGAAGCCATCGACAAAGAACTGTCTTAGAATGTAGATATCTTTATATATGTAAAAAAGTTTCTCTTAATTTCCCTAAGCATTTTCTAACTAAAAACGGAGCGTAAATGTTGTATGCTAGTGGTTGGAAAAATAATGCGGTATCATTCTTTATACATCCATTGAAGGAATTAGATATTATTTGCTTATTAGACAATATGAAATGACGAAAGGAGGTAAATAAAAGTAACCTCTCATATTGTAAGATCGTGGATTTACCCTTAGACTTTGATATGAACATTAAAGCGCGGGAATTACCGCATACAATAGGAGGTTACATGAAAAGAATAATCAAAATCGGTATAGATGTCCATACTACAAGTCACACATTGTGCATCTATGAGCCATCACTGACTGATGAAAGTAAAGTCTTATTTAGGACTCAAATAATCCCAAAGGCTAAGAATATCCTTAAAGCGATCAAGAACTTCAAAGAGCACAATCCTAATGATGAATTTGATATCACATGTGGTTATGAAGCCGGATATCTCGGTTTCTCTCTATATCGAGAACTCAAAGAGCTAGATCCAAAACTCAAGTGTGTCATCTTAGCACCGACGAAGATGAAGATCGAAAAAGGTGGCGATAGACAAAAGAATGACCACCGTGATGCCAAAGATATCGCTGAGTGTATGAGCTCGACAGATTGTAAGTATGTCCATGTCCCAACTGAAGAAGATGAAGCTATCAAAGAATATCTCAGGATGCGCGAAGATATCAAAGCTAACTTCAAAAAGATCAAGCAGCAGATCTTAGCTTTACTTGCCCGTCATGGTCATCTATATGATACTAAGTGTTATTGGACAAACAAGTTCTTTAGCTGGTATAAGTCTCTAGTCTTCGATGATGAACTATTAAAAGAGACTCTCGATGAATACTTCATCGAATACTATCATCTAGAAGATCGCCTTGAAAAGCTCGATCGAAGGATCGAAGAGTTAGCTGATAAAGAAGAGTATAAAGAAGATGTCGCTAAGCTTAAATGTTTTATCGGCATCAAGACTAATACGGCTCTATCACTCATCGTCGAGACAAGTGATTTCAAGAGATTTCAAGATGGCAGTCTCTATAGTGCTTATCTTGGCCTTATACCAGGTGAGAGATCATCATCTGATAAAGTCAAAGGACTTTCCCTTACTAAGCAGGGCAATCGTCACCTAAGAAGATTACTTATCGAAGCTGCTCAATCTTATACAAGAGGTATCATTGGCTATAAATCCAAAGATCTCAAAGAAAGGCAAGCCAAGTGTTCTAGTGAAGTCATTGCCTACGCTGATAAAGCTAACACCAGGCTAAGAAAGAAGTATTATCATATGATCTTAAGAGGTAAGAACCACAATATCGCTAAGGCCGCTATCGCTAGAGAGCTAGCTTCGTTCATCTGGGGCATGATGACTGATAATATCGCTTTATAAAAGATCTTCATCTTATCTTCTATCCATCCACTTGAGGATATCGATCAGGAAACTTCTTGATCTAGATAGATCAAAGGTTTGAGTCATTCAAGAAATTACTATGTGGCATTTCATTGATCTGATCCACGATATTAGACTAAAGGAGACTCGCGGCGAAACCATTGACCTGAGGTAACCAATCCACGTATAACAGAATGGTCATTGCCCGAAGACTGTTTAAAAAGAAGTTTCTTGATCTATATCCTCAACTAAAAATAAAAGACGTTCATCAAAGTTTAGAGACCACTCTTGACAAACGTCATTTCATAACAGTAATAATGATGAGATAGGTTTCCCAAAAGGGCATCTTGAAATAGGAGAAACAGAAAGAGAATGCGCCTTGCGTGAAGTCTTTGAAGAAAATTCTATTATTCCTATTATCGATAATACTCTCTATCAAAGTGTCATCTATTATATGCCAAATCACAAACTAAAATACGTTGTGTATTTCTTGGGCTATTTTGAAAATCAATCGCCTAAGTATCAAGATAGTTTTGAATATTTTGATTATCTACTTCTAACTTATGAAGAAGCTCTAAAAACATTGAGTCATGATAATCTAAAGAAGATATTAATTAATGCAGAATCAATATTAAATCAATCAAATAAGTAGATATATGATTGTGTTGATGGAGGTAGCGTTTATGGAATATAGAAATGAACGAATAGTCAAAACAGTAAAAACTGGTATCTCTTTTGGAAGTGCTCTAGCAATGGTCATCAGCTATGTCAATTAGGATTTATTTTACAACTTGATTTCATATCCAATTTCACGTAAAACATATCCATCGTCAAACACCTCATCATAAACTCCATCAACTTTTGTGAAACCATTTTTTGATACAATCGAATAGCTGGTTTATTTATATCTACTACAAATAATCGTAAATATTCAGCACCAAGTGATTTAGAAATCTCTTTTGCTTTATTGAGCATTTGCTGACCAATTCCTTTTTTAGAATACTCAACATTAACACCCAATCGGTCAATATACATTGCTTTAGCAGATCTTTCACTCCATTCAACATAAGCTTCTCCTGCATTGTTATCACATAAAGCAAAAGCAGATATGATTTCTTCATCATTTGCAATAACATAAAGACGCTTGTTATTTATGTCATCTTCAAAGAACTCGCAAGGGTAAATATCGTCCCAAATTTGAATGTTATTTTTATTCATATTTTTTATGATTTCTTTATAAGTTATTTTCAGTTGTTTCAAATCTTCTATTCTTGCTAGTCTAAATTCCATCTTATCATCTCCAAAAATTAGATATTATTTATTATAATTGCACTTTTATGAAAGTATACTTTATTTTGTTGTAGTGATCATGCTGAGCACCATCTTTTTCTTTGACTATTGTAATTGCTTTGCATTTGGACATAATAAAAAACTCCTTTCTCATAACCACCAGTGAGTAGTGGATATGTAAAAGGAGTTTCAGTGTTTTTAGATAGACAACTTGGAAATAGTATAAGTCATCATTTAAGATTTAGATATAAAGAAATCACTAATTTTATCAGCTAATTCGTCAGCATTCGGGATTTTGCCT
>CASEQH010000013.1 GCA_949290085.1 uncultured Bacillota bacterium
CAATTAATGATTAGTATCAAATCTCCAAGAGAAATAGAGCTGATGAAAGAAGCGGGTAAAATCGTCGCTAGAGTTCATAAGAAGATGAAAGAAGTCGTAAGGCCTGGCATCTCTACTTTAGAACTTGATAGAATAGCTGAAGAAGTTATTCGAAGTAACGGAGCTACTCCTTCTTTCAAAGGCTATCAAGGATTCCCGGCAAGTATCTGTACATCAATTAATGAAATGCTAGTACATGGCATTCCTGATCACACAATCTTAAAAGATGGTGATATCATATCTATTGATGTCGGAGCTTGTTATAAGGGATATCATGGAGATAGTGCTTGGTCTTATACCGTTGGCGAAGTCAAAGACGAAAAGACTTTAGACCTCATGAAGGTAACTGAAGAAGCCCTATATATTGGCCTGGCACAAGTAAAAGCTGGTAATCGAGTTGGTGATATTTCTCATGCGATTCAAACTTATGTAGAAGCACATGGTTATTCAACACCTATCGAATATACCGGACATGGCATTGGCAAACATGTTCATGAGGATCCAAGTGTTCCTAATGTTGGTAAAGCTCATACTTTAGAGCTTTTGAGAAAAGGTATGTGTATTGCCGTAGAACCAATGGTATTTATGGGCAAACCCCATTGTCGAACCTTATCTGATGGCTGGGGCGTTGTATCAAGAGATAAGAGCTTGGCAGCGCACTATGAACACACAGTTGTTGTATTAGAAGACGGTTATGAGATAACTACTAAGGAGGATTAACTGTTGGCAAAACAAGATGTCATTGAAATCGAAGGTTTGGTAGTTGATACTTTACCAAATGCTCAATTCAAAGTGAAACTCGAGAACGGTCACGAGATACTAGCTCACGTTTCTGGTAAAATCCGCATGCATTACATTCGCATTTTACCAGGTGATAAAGTGACTGTAGAGATTTCGCCTTATGACTTAACACGTGGGCGTATAACATTTAGACATAAATAGTCTAGTAGGAGGGAAAGATGAAAGTTAGACCATCTGTTAAACCAATTTGTGACAAATGTCGCGTTATTAAGCGCAAGGGTCGCGTTATGGTTATTTGTGAAAACCCTAAACACAAACAAAGACAAGGATAATAGGAGGGAACAAAGATTATGGCTCGTATAGCTGGAGTAGATATTCCTCGCGATAAACGCGTTGTAGTATCTCTAACATATATCTATGGTGTTGGTCTTCCAACTGCTAAAAAGATATTAAAGGAAAATGGCATTAGCGAAGATATTCGAGTTAAGGACTTAACTGATGATCAGGTTAATGCATTACGTAAAACATTAGATGCTTATAAGTTAGAGGGTGACTTAAGAAGAGAAACTCAATTAAATATCAAACGTCTAATGGAAATTGCATGTTACCGTGGAATGAGACATCGTAAGGGTCTTCCTGTACGTGGACAAAGAACAAAGACAAATGCACGTACTCGCAAAGGACCTCGTCGTACTGTTGCAAATAAGAAGAAGTAACAAGAAAGGTAAGTGAATAATATGGCACAAGCTAAAGGAACACGCAAAAGACGTGTAAAGAAGAATGTTGCTAAGGGTGTTGCTCATATCCATTCAACATTCAATAATACAATCGTTACCATTACTGATGAAGCAGGTAATGTAATTGCATGGTCAAGTGCTGGAGCTCTTGGCTATAAAGGTTCTCGTAAGTCTACACCATATGCTGCACAATTAGTTTCAGAAGCAGCTGGTAAGACTGCTATGGACCATGGAATGAAGACTGTTGAAGTTAATGTTAAGGGACCTGGCCCAGGAAGAGAAGCTGCTGTAAGAGCTCTTCAGACTGCTGGTCTTGAAATTACAGCTATCAATGATGTTACTCCAATTCCACATAATGGATGTCGTCCACCAAAGAAGCCTAGAGGCTAATAAGGAGGGAACATATGCAAAAATTCGAACGACCAAAATTTACTATCGATTCAAGTACTGAATCAGATACTTATGGAAAGTTTTTGATTTCACCACTTGAAAGAGGATTTGGCACAACTTTAGGTAATGCCCTAAGAAGAGTTATGTTGTCATCATTACCTGGTGCAGCAGTTTACTCTATTAAAATTGATAATATCTTCCATGAATTCTCTTCAATCAAGGGAGTTAAAGAAGATGTTACAATGATGATTCTAAATATCAAAAACTTAATCATTAAGGTTGAAAATGACGAATCATATACTTTACGTATTAATGCTACTGGTCCATGTACTGTAACAGCAGGAGATATTGAATTGCCTACTGGCGTTTCAATTCTTAATCCTGAATTAGTTATCGCTCACTTAGACAAGGGCGGTAAGTTGGATATGGAATTAAGAGCAAAAAGTGGTCGTGGATATGTTAGTGCCGATGAAAACAAACGTGCATATCAGAATTCATCAATGGGTATTGGCACTATCTATACTGATGCAATATATACCCCAGTTACAAAAGTAAATTTCAATGTTGAACCTACTCGTGTTGGTCAAAATGTTAAATATGATGCTCTGACCATGGAAATATGGACAGATGGTTCAATCAAACCAGAAGAATCAATAGCTCTAGCAGCTAAATACCTGAATGATCATTTCGAACTTCTAAAAACACTTGATCCTAAGGGCGAGAGCGCTGAGAGCTCAGTAAAAGATAAGGCAGCTGAAGTAGATACTAAGACTACTCATATGTCTATCGAAGATTTAGACCTGACTGTGCGCAGTTACAACTGCTTAAAGAGAGCGAATATCGTTACAGTTGAGGAACTAACTCAAAAGACAGAAGAAGAAATGTCTCGAGTTCGTAATTTAGGCAAGAAATCACTTAAAGAAGTGAAGGAAAAATTAGCTGGTTTAGGCCTAGGATTTAAAACACCAGAAGTATAAGGAGAAGGACAATGCATAATCGTAAATTAGGTCGTACTGCTGACCATAGAAAAGCATTACTTAGAAACTTATCTACCGAAGTGATTTTAAAAGGAAAAATCCAAACAACAGAAATGAAAGCTAAAGAAGTTCAAGCTGTTGTTGAAAAATTAATCACTATCGCTAAGGAAGATAGTCTAAGTGCAAGAAGATTAGCTGCTAGCTATGTACGTAATGTAGAAAACAGCGAAGGTAAGACAGCTTTACAGGTTCTATTTGGTGAATTAGGACCTAAATACAAAGATCGCAATGGTGGATATACACGTGTAACTAAATTAGGTTATAGACGTGGCGATAATGCACCTGTTGCATCTATTGAACTAATCTAAGTTAAAAGATTGATAAACAAGAGGGCTACTAAGGTGGCTCTTTTATTATTGGAGACTGCAAAATCTGCAGTCTCTTTCTTATGTTTAATTATCAATATGGACCTCAATTAGAAGTAACATTAACTTTTTTTAATTTTCGGTTAAAGAATGCTAACACTTAGCTAAAATCTGCATATTAT
>CASEQH010000014.1 GCA_949290085.1 uncultured Bacillota bacterium
CTACGCACTGATGCCTTATATATTGGGCCATTGAAGATAGCTCAACTCACATCTTGTATCTATATTGTCATCGGATTGCTCGGTTACTTTGGCATCATTGATAAAATGTTACATATCAAACGTCAAAAGCCGACGATGTTATTTGATTTAGATGGTACACTATTAGATACTGAAAAAGGCATACACGAAAGTTATCGCTATGTCTTCAACAAGCATAATGTGGAATTTACTAAAGAGATGGAAATTGAAGTATTAGGGCCTTCTTTAAAACAGATATTCCAGAAGTATATACCTGATGTGAATACCGATGAACTTATAGAAGAATATCGCAAGCATAATGCTGAGATATTTGCTTCGGTCAATAAACCGATGGAAAATGTCGAATTGATGCTTAAGACTTTGAAAGATAATGGGTATCATGTGGGTGTGGTATCAACTAAGTTACATGATACTATTGCTAAAAATCTAAAGCTTTATAATTTAGATTCCTATGTCGATGACATCATTGGTAAAGAAGATGTCGTCAATGATAAACCAGACCCTGAAGGCATCAATAAGATACTTAAGAAGAATCATTGGTATCGTGATGAATTGATTTATGTAGGCGATAGCTATACAGATATTGAAGCTGGTAAAAGGGCAGGTGCCTATACCATCGCTTACTACTTTAATCCTCTAAAGAAAGATAGATTAGATAGTGCTAATGCCAATGAATATATCTCTGATTTAAAAGATATCTTAGATGTCATCAACAAAGATATTCACTTTACATACGATATGAAATAGGATTGAGAATTAATCTCAATCCTTTTAATTTATATGAAATAAAAAAACTCAGCCAAAGCTAAGTATCTAGTTAAAATGGTGATCCCCTAGGGATTCGAACCCTAGACCCTCTGATTAAGAGTCAGATGCTCTACCAACTGAGCTAGGGGATCAGTGCTTAAATATATTAGCATATTATTAGCTAATGCGCAAGATGTTGAATGAAAAAATAAAAAAGAGTTTTAATAACTCTTTCAAATTTTAAATGGTGACTTGTACGGGATTCGAACCCGTGAATGCCGCCGTGAAAGGGCGGTGTGTTAAGCCGCTTCACCAACAAGCCAAATAAATGGCGCCTAAAACAGGGCTCGAACCTGTGACCTAACGGTTAACAGCCGTTTGCTCTGCCAACTGAGCTATTTAGGCGTTGCTAAATTATAATAGCATATGAGATTAATCATTGCAATAGCTTTTTTAAAGAAATTTCCGGCACTTTGTAATCGATGTAAAGAGGTTGCCGAAAGAGTAATATAGTTATAAGCGAATACTAAAATTAAAGATGGATAAGATGGTAGAGATATTTTAAAAAACTGCTTTGATTTCATCGGTCATTTACTTAACGGTCAATAACCTTGAATCAATCAATACTAATTTTTCCCTTTGTTTTACATACAGACTTTTGCTTATTTTTTACAAATAGCCTATCTTACTGACGGGTGGTCTATTTTTATTTAGATGTAAACGGTTACGAAATTGTTAAGAATTTGTGAATTTTTAGATAAAAATGGTATTGAAATCGATTACATTTTTATTTAGAATAAATTTGGGTATAACCCATAGGAGAGGAAGAGAAATGAAAAAATTATTTTCTATCTTAGTCGCTATGTTGTTAGTAGTTGGATTAGTAGGATGCTCATCATCAAACGAACCAACAGAGACAACTGGCACTGAAACAGGTTCTACTGAAGGACTACAAACTATCTATGTAATGGGTCCAACACCTGACCATGGTTGGACAGCTCAAGCTGGTTCTTATGCTGAAGCACGTGTTAATGAGATTGTTGCTGAAGGTAAATACAATGCACAATACATCCCTGCTTCTTCTGGTGAAGAACAAGTTGACCAAGTACAGACTATCATCGCAAACGGTGATGCTGCTGGTGTAGTTATGATGGCTCTTGATGATACAGCTCAAGCTGGTCAAGAAGCATTATATGCTGCAGGTATTCCATTTATCTCATTCGATAGAATTATCGAAGCTACAGAACAATATGCAATCCTTAACTACTCTGGTGATAACTGGGCAGTAGGTTCTGGTATCGCTTATTGGTTACTTGAAAATGGTTTACAACCTGGTGATACTCTAGTTACTCTTTGGGGTGATAATGGTACAGTATGTACACGTCGTCAAGAAGGTTTCGAAAACTATTTATTAGGTACAGCTACTTATTTTGATGCTCACACTGGAGAAACTCATCAAATCGAAACTCCTTGGACTGAAGACCAAGTAAATGAATTGATTTCTAAATACTCTACAGTAGTTGATCCTAACTGGTCTGCTGATGGTGCATTTACATATCTAGAAGCTCAAATCGATGCAATCGTAGCTGATGCTACTGCAGGTTCTGGTAGATTATATGTATTCTCAATGGACGATGAAATGACATTTGGTTTCTTGAACTTACTTGAAGGAAATACTGTTAGCGACGAAACTAAAGCTAGCTTAGAAGCTCTTGAAGTATATGTTTCTGCAATCGGTGGTATGGCTGAATTATACGCTGTAATCGATGGAACAAGCACTCAAGCTCCAATTGCTGAACAATATTTCGATGGTTTAATGTCAATGAATTTCAATCCTAACATGATGATTAATGCAATTAATTTCATGATTGATTACTTAGAAGGAAATTGGGAATTCGAACAAGGCGAAGGAACTTACTCAGATACTTGGGTTGTTGATGCAAGCAACGTATCAGAATACGAAGGTTTCGCTGGTCACTAAACTATAAAATAACTCATTTAGTGGACACGGTTTGATTGCCGTGTCCACTTTTTAAAAAGGAGATATGAGTATGAATCTTTTAGAAATGAAACACATCTCTAAATCATTCGGAGGTGTTAAAGCTTTGCAAGATGTATCACTTACAGTTGCAAAGGGTGAAATATGTGCTCTTATGGGTGAAAATGGTGCTGGTAAATCGACATTAATGAATATCCTAACTGGTGTTATTACCATGGATACAGGTGTTATTGTCTTTGATGGAAAGACCTATGATGATCCATCAATCAATCAGATGGAGAATGCAGGTATATCATTTGTTCACCAAGAATTAAATGTAATTAATGATTTAATGGTATATGAGAATATCTTTTTAAATCGTGAGATAAAGACTAAACTAGGCTTACTTGACAGTAAGAAGATGATTGCTGAGACACAAGAATTATTCGCAAGTTTAGGAGTGGATATCAATCCAACTGAACAAGTGTCTAATTTAAAAACCAGTGAGAAGCAGCTATTAGAAATATGTCGTGCCTTACATATGGACGCCAAGTTGCTGATTTTGGATGAGCCTACTACTTCACTTTCTAATGAAGAAATTGAGCGCTTATTCTCTATTCTTAGAAGAATGGCAAAACAGGGAAAATCCTTTATTTTCATTTCTCACAAAATGCCTGAGATATTTGCTATTGCCGACAGTTATACAGTATTTAGAAATGGACAATATGTATCCAGCGGCACCATCAAAGAAACTACTCCAGAGAAGATGACTAGTGATATGACTGGTGAAACATTCTCGGAAAAGGAGATTTATAGTTCAAGAGAGTTGGGAGATGTCGTCCTTAATGTTGTTAATTTATCTGGAGAAGGTTTTGAAGATATTAACTTTAGTTTGCGTAAAAATGAGATATTGGCTCTCACTGGCTTAGCTGGTTGTGGTGCATCAGAACTCATGCAGACTTTGTTTGGTGCTAGCCCTATTGAAGGTGGATATATTGAGTGCCATGGCAAGAAAATATCTGGCGATATCAAACATTTCATGAAAAATAAGATCGCGATGTTGCCAAGTAATCGTAAAGAGAATTCAGTTATTCATGATTTAACTATCATTGAAAATATGTATTCAGCTGAACATCAGATTTCAGGCAATCATCAACTGATTAATAATAATAAAGAAAACGGCAGATACCAAAAACAGAAGAATTCTCTAAAGATAAAAGCAGAGAATGCATCTGATTCAATCAATTCATTAAGTGGTGGCAACCAACAGAAAGTTTTCTTGGCTCGTTGGTTAAATACAGAAGCTGATGTCTTATTATTTGACAATCCTACACAGGGGGTAGATGTCGGTGCTAAGGCTGAAATATATCAGTTAATTATGGATTTCGCTAATGATGGTAAAGCAATCATCATCAATACATTAGAGATTCCAGAGATTATGAAGGTTGCTGACCGTTGCATTGTCTTCTATGATGGTAAGATATCGCGTATCTTTAATCATAATGAAATCAATGAAAAAGATGTAATGTTATATTCAACAAACGCAATTAATGCGGAAGGGGACTAAGCTATGAATAAGAAAACTAACCTATTATCGAGTATGTCAAAATTGTGGTCACACTACAGCTACATTTTTGTCTTTCTATTAATCATAATTGTATATGCATTTGTCATTGGCAATAATGGTCAATCATTTAATGCTGGACACTTATCTACTATTTTAGCTAGCCAATATACTGTCATTGTTGGAACAATAGCTTTAGGTATGTCACTAATTATCATCACTGGGCAGATTGACTTGTCAGTTGGCTCTACATTAGTTATTACTACAGCTAGTGCCATTGTCGGCTATAACTTGTCTGGTGGTAATATTTTAGTGATGATAGTTGCTGCATTGCTATCAGGATTTATTTGCGGTCTAATTAATGGGCTATTTGTCGGACTTGCCAAGATGCCACCATTTATCGTTACTTTGGGTACTATGCTTATCTATCGTTCATTAGCTTTATCATTTGTAAATGCTAGAGTTGATTTTGCTGAAGCAGCTGGTATCTCAAGCGGACAATTTAAACTATTGAATACTTTTGATTCATATGAATTAATTCGTATGCAATTTGGTTCAGGATCCTTAGACTTATTTGGCTTTAAGATTCCATATATCACTATGCTATTTGTCTTATTGACGGTATTATTTATTGTCCTTACGCAAAAAACTAAATATGGTAAGAGTGTCTATGCAGTAGGTTCTAATGAAAAGGCTGCAAGACTTACTGGTATCAATGTTACTAGAGTCAAGATTTCTGTCTTTGTCATCACCGGCCTATTAGTTGGCGTAGCAGGTATTATGCAAGCTTGTAAGATGTCTAATGTCAATCCAGCGTCTTCTGGCCAATCATATGAAATGTATGCCATCGCTTCTGTTGTCTTGGGTGGTGTCAGCATGTCTGGTGGTCGTGGTAAGTTACTAGGTGTATTCTTTGGTGCGATGTCATATTGTACAGTTAATACCATCATTGCGATTTCTGGTTTACCTATCACAATGCAAGATACATTCCAAGGTATCGTGCTAATCGCAGTAATTTTCATCCAAACTGTATCGCCAATCATTAAAGAGAAGATAGAACATTATCAAAAGCGCAAACATAATCAATTGAGGAGTGAAAATAATGATTAATATAGGTGTAATTGGTTGTGGCAAAATTGCCCAAGTTAGACATATTCCTGAATATTTAGATAATAAAGATTGTAAATTAGTTGGTCTTTATGATTTAAATCTCGATAGAGCTCAAGAATTAGCTGAGAAATATGGAGCAAAGGCTTATTCTTCTTATGAAGAATTATTGAATGATCCAAATGTTGACGCTGTTAGTATTTGTACATCTAATGCGACTCATTGTGAGATTGCGGTTAAAGCCTTAGAAGCAAAGAAACATGTTCTTTGTGAAAAACCTATGGCTATCACTTTAGAAGAATGTGAAAGGATGGTTAAGGCAAGCCATGACAACGGACGTTATCTGATGATAGGTCAAAACCAACGTCTAGCTAAGGCCCATACGGTCGCTAGAGAAATGGTTCAAAGTGGTAAATTAGGTAAAATATTAAGCTTTAGAACAACATTTGGTCATGGCGGGCCAGAGACTTGGTCTATCGATGCTGGTAAGAATACATGGTTTTTCTCAAAACAAAAAGCTGCCATGGGTGCTATGGCTGATCTAGGTATTCATAAGACTGATGTCATTCAATACATCCTTGGTTCTAAAGTTTATAAGACTAGTGCTGTTCTTACAACTCTAGATAAAAGAGATGCAGAAGGAAAACTTATCGAAGTTGATGATAATGCCATCTGTATCTATACGATGAATGATGGTGTCATCGGCACTATGACTGCATCATGGACTTTCTATGGCGCTGAAGATAATTCAACTATCATTTATGGAACTAATGGTATCTTACGTCTATATGACGATGTAGAAAATAGTGTTAAATGGGTACATACTGATGGTAGTATTGAATGTATAGAAGCTGATAAAATACAAACTAATGACAATCAGACAAAGTCTGGTATCATTGACGCATTTATCGATTGCTTAGTTAATGATAAAGAGCCAGAAATTTCAGGTGATTCAGTATTATCTGCAATGCGCGCTGTCTTTGCGTCAATTGAATCTTCTGAGAAACATAAAGAAGTAGTCATTGAAGAAAATAAGGAGTAATTGTTATGAAAATGGGTTTAGTTAGTGCCATCCTTGATGGTTGGACATTTGAAGAAACGATCGATGTCTGCTCAGAGAATGGTTTTAAGTGTGTAGAAGTGGCTTGTTGGCCACAAGGCAAGGCTGAAAGAAGATATGCTGGTGTTAGCCATATCGATGTCGACAATATGACTGATGAGTATATTAAACATATTCATGACTATTGCGAAGCAAAAGGTGTTGAAATATCATCTCTAGCTTTCTATCCAAATACTATGGACCACGATTTAGAAAAAAGAAGTAAAAATATTGAACATTTAAAGAAAGTTATTAAAGCTTCTTCATTATTAGGAGTCAATATGGTTACTACTTTTATCGGTCGTGACCAATATAAGAGTGTAGAAGAAAATATCGAATTATTTAAAGGAATTTGGCCAGATATCATTGATTATGCAGCTTCATTAAAAGTTAGAGTAGCAATCGAAAACTGCCCAATGTTATTTGGTGAGGACCAATGGCCAGGCGGTCAAAACTTAATGACTACTCCAGCTATTTGGCGCAAACTCTTTGCGATTATTGATTCACCATATTTCGGTTTAAATTATGACCCTAGCCATTTTGTATGGCAACAGATTGACTATATTAGACCGTTATATGAATTCAAAGATAAGATTTTCCATGTACACTACAAAGATATCAAGTTATTTAAAGATAAACTTGAAGATGTAGGTGTTATGGCTTATCCATTAGATTATATGTCACCAAAGCTACCAGGTCTTGGCGATGTCGATTGGGGCAAATATGTATCAGCTTTAACTGATATCGGTTATGAAGGACCTACTTGTATCGAAGTTGAAGATAAAGCTTTTGAATCAAGTAAGGAAAAGATACTTGAAAGTATTAGCTTATCTAAACGTTATCTCGACCAATTTGTCTATTAATATCAATAATATGAATGAAAAGGAATCTGATCAAAAGTCAGATTCTTTTTTTATGCCCATTTATAACTTTC
>CASEQH010000015.1 GCA_949290085.1 uncultured Bacillota bacterium
TATGATTTAATTCAAAAGCGATATCTTCGAATATAATCTTAGTGTTTCTTATTGTGTCAGGAATTAGAAAAACGTATGTTAATATATTATCTTCGACGCTTTGAAAAGAATGAAAACCCTTTTTAAAGAAGGCTCTGAACAGCAACATGCCCGTCTGTAGATACAAATCATTCAATAGGTGATAATTAATTTCGTAGCTGTTTCGATAACTATATGATGAATAGCCTCCCTCTGGTAGCTTGGCTTTGGCGACGAAATATCCTTTATATTTTTTCTTGAGGTAATTCTCTTTAATCTTTGCTTCAACATATCTTTGAGGAATTGTACCCTCACTCCATTGTTTTATCCAAGCAGTATTATTTGAATGCTGTATTTGAAGTCTTTTTATGAAAGCTGAAATCACCTTTGTTCGTAAAAAAGATGTTAATTTGAGGAGTAGAATTTTATCGAAGTTAGAGATATTATTTCCAAATAATATGATGTAAGAATATCTTTCATTTAATACTTTTATTGTAGTAATAGAACAATTGGAAAAATCGATGACATCATTCTCCTTTGAATTATCTAGCGTTTCTAATCGCTCTTCGTTTAGGTATTCATTCAAATTCATAGTGTTATTGGTGGATATAGGCGCAGATAATACATGCCAATAACAGACATCACGCATTGTGAATTCTTTTAGTATCTCTAAGTAATGAATCATTAGATAATCTGAACCCTTTGACAGACTAGGTATACCATTTTCATCCTCTTCACTCATGACGATAGGGATATTTTTTTCTGTTTCTAACAATGCTTGATAGAAGTCATCAACCTTTTTACTTTCACTTTCATTTCCTTGGATTTCTAGTATTTTACGATTGATATCAGGGATTAAGATTCCTATAGATACCAGTTCATTCATGATAATAATTGGGAAGTGGTTTTCAATACATAAATCAACGCTTCTTCTCTGCAATTCATAGCCAGTAGAGGAGGCGTCTATGCATAAGCCAGAGCAATTAGAAAGAATTAATTGTTGGATAAAATGATATTCATCTTGTCGTGTCAGAATGGAAGAAGACAAGAAGAAGAATTCATTTCCTAATAAGTGAAATGGTTTTTTATCTAATGAAGTCAATCTATAGCACCAACGTATAGGTCTATTTAAAGACTTTTCATCAGCGTACAGCATGTAGTTATGATTAAAACAATCAATTTGTAAAAGGTCGCGAACGTAATAAAGTGAAATCATTTAGCTCCTCATATATACGATTTATGAAAATGATAGAAATCAAGAACTTCTTGATATGAAATAAGTAATAATACTATTAATATATTAAAATGTTAGCAAAAATATTGCAAAGCATAAAAATGTCTATTAAATCAATTAATTGTGCACATTTAAATATTTTTGGTATAATACTAAAGCGAATAGATTACTATTCCTTGTCTTAAATAAGACCAATTGACCAAAAGGAGGAAAAAATGAAACAATACGAAACAATGTACATCGTTAAGTCTTCATTAGATGATGCAAGCCGTGCAGCACTAATCAATGACATGCACGCAATTATCACTAATCATGGTGGTAGCATCGATAATGTTGATGAATGGGGTATGCGTGATTTTGCTTACCGCATCGACGATATGACAAAAGGTTATTACGTAGTAGTAACATTCACTGTTAGTGTTGAAGGATTAAATGAATTCACTCGTTTAATGGGTATCAATTCTAACATCGTGCGTTTAATGACCATTTGTACTGATGAAAAGAAATAATTATGATTAACAAAGTAATTTTAGTTGGAAGACTTACAAAAGATTTAGAGCTTAGAAAAACAGCATCTAATAATTCTGTTGTATCTTTCACGGTGGCTTGTAATCGCCGCTTTGGTGGTACACAATCCAATCAACCAAGTGCTGATTTCATCAATTGTGTAGCTTGGAATCAAACAGCTGACTTTTTAGCTAAATATGCTAGTAAGGGGAGCTTAGTCGGTGTTGAGGGAAGAATTACTACTCGTAATTATGAAGGACAAAATGGACGAGTATATGTAACAGAAGTAACTTGTGAAAATGTTCAACTCTTAGGTTCAAGAAGTGAATCAAGAAGCGAAAATACACAAGCTAATCAAACCTTTACGCCTGCGGCTGAAAGTTCATTCAGCAACGATTCATTCGAGGATGACTTCGCCAATACGCCATCACTTGATATCTCTAGTGATGACTTACCATTTTATTAATAGAAAGGAAAAAGATTATGGCTTTCAGAAAACAGAGAGTTGGTATTAAGAAAGTTTGTTATTTTACTAAGAATAAAATTACCTATATCGATTACAAGGATGTTGAACTATTAAAGAAATTCATTTCTGCTAATGGAAAAATCACTCCTAGACGCGTTACAGGTACAAGTGCTAAATATCAAAGGATGTTGGCAACTGCTATTAAAAGAGCACGCCAGATGGCATTATTACCTTACATTCAAGACTAATTATTAGCCTCCATCGTTTGATGGAGGCTTAATGCTTATTAAGGACAGGACTTATGAAAAATACGAAGAAACTGACAATGGGAGCGATGTTACTAGCGATAGTTGGCGCCGTCATGGTCTTAGATCGTTTACTAGCATTCGCTTTCGATGAATTGATTTTCTTATTAATCGCTGAAGTAGTGATTATCTATGCCACGATGTATGGTCTTAAAGATGCCCTGATTCTCTCTTTTGGGGTAGCGGTTATCACCATACTTTTGGGTAATATCTATTCATGGGTATACTTACCTCTAGGGCTTATAGCTGGTTTTACCTATGCTTATGGCATCAAGAAAGACCTTGATAGAAGTCGTCTACTACTTATGGTAATGGCTATTATGGTCATTGGTGAAATCATCATAACGATGTTAGTGATGCCGCTATTTGGCTTAAATGTCTATGAAGAGATAGTTATGATGAGAAATTCAGTGGCAGAAGTATTTGAAAGTGCAGGAGTTTTAGGATTATTTGAAGATATCTTAAATAATATTATGGTAGTTGCATATGTTCTATCTTTGATTATTATTGGAGTTACCGAAGCTGCCTTAATTCATCTATTATCAATTTATCTCTTAAAACGTTTAAAGATTAAAGATATCAAGATTGTCCATCTGTATTCATTAAAGATATCGGTGCCTTTTACCTATATATGCATGTTTATGACATTCTTATTTTTTGTCACACCACAGTTTAAAACCTATGCCTTTATCGAATATACGATGATAACCTTAGCTCTAATCGGGGCTATATGCCTAGTGGTAGTTGGCTACATCTTTTTTATCGTTTATGGTAGTATTGTTTTAGGGAAGAATATCACTTTATATTTGATATTATTTATCATATTGCTATTTCCATATTCATTATTCATCTTACTTATTGCAGGATTTTTATATGGAAGTGGACCACTTAAGAATTATATCGAAAGGAAACGCAAAGGAGCATGAGCAAACTTAGGCAAATTAAAATATTAGCAGGAGTAGTGAGCATAGTATTACTGTTGGGATTAGCAATACTATCTTTTTTCTTGCATATTGATATTTTGATTGCTGGAACAGTATATTTAGTCATGCTGGTGGTACTTGTCATCACCATTCATTCCATCGATACAGTTAGGCAAGAGACGGGTGAAGAAATAGAAAAGAGCTTAAAGAAGAGTAATAGTGAAGCTTTGAAGTTCGCCAGTGTCGGTATCCTTGTCTACAATGAAGAATTTGCCATCACTTGGTTGTCGCCACTATTTAAAGAGCGTTCAATGGATCACTTAGGCGAGAAGCTACTATTGTGGTTACCAGAACTTAAAGACTTATTAAAGGGTGATGTCGACCATGTCTATATCAAAATAAATGAAGAAACCTATGAAATAAGGAAGTTGCGCAACGCTTTTGTGCTCTTCTTTAAAGATATTTCTAAAGAGACAGACTTAGAGGAAAAGATTGATAATAGCCGTTTAGTTATTGGTTATGTCAACTTTGATAACTATGATAGTGTCGCTGAGATAGAAGAAGATATTTCCTATATCAACTTCAATATCAAAGTGCCAGTCTTTGAATATTTTAAGAGTCATCAAATCATTTATAAGTCATTACATAACAATAGATTATTATTAGTACTCGATGAAAAGAAGTATGATGAACTTCGCAAAGATAGATTTAGTATCATCAATACGGTGCGTAAAGAAGCTAAGAAGGCCGGTTTTGATATAACTTTATCGATGGCTTTTGCCCGTGGCGATATCTCTAGCGAAGAATTAGATACGATGGCTTTGTCACTTATCGAACTTGCACAGACTAGAGGTGGCGACCAAGTAGTCGTTAGAAAAAGTGGGGAAGAAGCTGTCTACTTTGGCGGATCTAGTGAAGCCAAGGAAAAACAATCTAAGGTTAGAGTTAGAGTTATCTCTAATACGATTAGAGACTTAATAACTAAGAGTTCTAATGTCATCATTGTCGGACATCAAGAGATGGATGCCGATTGTGTCGGTTCAGCTTTATGCATGGCCGGCATCGCTCAAAGCTATGGAAAAGAAGTTGCCATCATCGCTAAGACTGGCGGTATTGAAGCTATGATACAAGATGTCTTGAATCATTATCATGATGAGATTGAAGAAAATTATGACTTTGTGACCGAGAATGAAGCGATTAATCGCTTAGTTGATGATACTTTAGTCATCATGGTTGACCATCATAGAGCTAGCCAATCAAATGGTTCTAACTTATTAAAGAGCGCTAAGAGAGTTATTATCATCGACCACCATCGACGCAATGCTGATTTAGATACTAGTCCTTTACTTGTCTATATCGAAGCAAGCTCAAGTTCTACTTGTGAATTGACAGTTGAATTCTTGCCATATCTCATGCGTAAGAGTTTGATTAGTCCTAATATTGCTAATATCATGTATCTAGGTCTAGTTATCGATACCAACCACTTCAGAGTGCGCACGGGAGCTCGTACCTTTGATGTCGCCAGAACTTTAAGACAATATGGCGCTGATCCTGCCGTTTGTGAAGAATTATCTTTGGAACCTTTTGAGATGGTTAAAAAGCGTAGTCGCTTGATAGACAATGCTGAGAAGTATCTCGATCGCTTTGTCATATCGGCTATGGATGATGGTATATATCCACGTTCCATTATCTCCCAAGCTTGTGATCAGATGTTACAGATGAAGGGCGTAGATGCCATCTTTGTCATCACTAATATAGCTAAAGATGAAGTGGCTATCTCAGCTCGTTCTAAGAATAATTTCAATGTGCAAATCATCATGGAGAAGATGCATGGCGGTGGCCATATGACAGCTGCGGGTTTGCAAAGAAAAGACGAAAAAGTTGAAGATCTTAAAAATGAGCTTATGAATATACTGAAAGATTATATCGAAAAGGAGCATGACAATGAAAGTAATATTGTTGACTGATGTTAAGAAAGTTGGAAAGAAGGGAGAAGTTGTCGAAGTATCTGATGGATATGCGAGAAATTTCCTCTTTGCGCGTAAATTAGCCGTCGTTGCCAGTGATACTGGTGTCAAAGTATTAAATGAACAGAAGAAAGAAGAAGAAAAGAGACATCAAGAATTAAAGAAAGAAGCTTTAAGTTTGAAAGAAGCTCTCGAGAAGGAAGAATTTGTCTTTAAGGTAAATTCTAAGAATGGTAAAGTATTTAATTCTATTTCGACCAAACATCTACAAGAAGCTTTAAAAGAAAAGGGTTATACGATTGATAAACGTAAGATTATCGATAATCAACCAATCACTAGTCTTGGTTATAGTCATATCAAGGTTGAACTATATAAGGATGTCATTGCGACAATAAAAGTTAAATTAGTAGAAGAATAGGGAAGTAAATGACACAGAAAGTAATGCCTTTTAGCCTAGAAGCAGAGGAATCTCTTTTAGGTAATATCATGTTGTATGATGAAGCTATGCAAGAAAGTGAAGAAGCTGGATTAGTTGCCAGTGATTTTTACTTGGAGAAGCATCGCCAAATCTATACCGTTATGGACAGCATGTTTCAAAAGAAGGAAAAGATAGATACTGCTTCTTTGTCAACTAAACTAAAAGACTTTGAAATATTTGATAAGTTAGGTGGTTATGAATACATCATGCATCTAACCGCATCTACAATCTCGCGAGCTAATACTGCTGATTACATTCGCATCATTAAGAATAAGTCCTTCGCTCGCAAGATTATCACTGCTGGTCAAAAGATTGCTGAAGAGGGTTATGATGGAAGCCTTGAAGTAGAAGACTTATTAGATAGCGCAGAAAAACAGATACTCGATGTCACTAGAAGTCGTACAGTATCAGATTTTAAAAAGGCTGGCGATATCTTTACCGAAGCTGTAAATAAGATAGAGAAGATACAAGAACAAGGTTCTAATATCACTGGTGTTCGTTCTTTATTTTCCGACTTAGATAGAATGACAACTGGCTTTCAAAGAGGCGACTTAATTATTTTAGCAGCTCGTCCAAGCGTTGGTAAGACGGCCTTTGCCCTAAATATAGCTATGAATGCAGCTAGTGTGTCTAGTGGAGCTGTCGCCATTTTTTCTCTAGAGATGCCTTGTGAACAATTAGCTACGAGAATGCTGGCAATTAAATCTAAGGTTGAAATTCAAAAACTTAGAACAGGACGATTAAATGATAATGAGTGGAGTGTCATCAATGAGGGTGTACAGGAACTCAAAAGACAAAATATATTTATTGATGATACACCGGGCATTAAGATTTCTGATCTTTTTGCCAAGTGCCGTAAACTTAAGAATGACTATGGTTTGTCCATGGTTGTCATTGACTATATCCAATTGATACTACCTAGTGGACGTAGCGAGTCTCGTCAACAGGAAGTGTCTGAGATATCTCGCCGTTTAAAAGCTTTAGCTAGAGAATTGGAAGTGCCAGTTATCGCCTTATCTCAATTATCACGTGCTGTTGAACAAAGAACAGATAAAAGACCGATGTTGTCTGACCTGCGTGAATCTGGTTCAATTGAACAGGATGCCGACTTGGTTATGTTTTTATATCGTGATGAATATTATAAAAAAGAAGAAGAGAAGTCTAAGGAAAAGCGCGTGGAAGTTGAACTTACCTTGGCTAAGCACCGTAATGGTCCAACAGGGAAGATAATCCTAGCCTTTGAAAAAGAGATTAACCTCTTCTACAGTGCAGAAAATAGTCGAGGAGTTGAGCTATGAAGAAGGCCATAACGATAGCTGTCTGCTTACTTGCGAGTATTTTGATTGTCTATGTTCCAAAATTATTGGATGGAGACGATGTAAGCGTAGAAGCTTATACCAATGACAGTTCAATTTTAAACCAAGAGATACTCTATTATAGCGATACACCAATCCTTCAACATAAACTTTACTATGATCAAGAATTAGTTGCCGTAGTTGAAGATGTGGATTGGCTTAATAATGAGATTAATAAGATATATGAGACATCTTATGCTGAAGAATTTCCTAATACAAAGATGTCTTTGGGTCAAGATGTCTATATTGTCGATGAGTATGCCTACTATAAGACGGCTAATATCGATGAGGATATCTTGAATTATCTAGAAGAAAATGACTTATTAGGCATCGAGACAATAGCGATAGAATTTTCGACACGTGATGGTGTCTATGACATTATCTATATCGATGATATCAATAAGTTTTATGAAGCTAGAGATCGCTTTTTATTAAACTTTGTATCTGAAGAAGCTTTGACTTCTTTTAGAAATAATGAAGAAGTTACAATGTCATCGACCTATGGTTCAATTGAAACTGGTATGCGTATTGCCGAGACTATCACATCAAAGAAGGTAGTAGCTAATGCCGATGAAATCTTTACTGATGTAAATGAGATTTATGAATTCTTATGTTATGGACGCAATACGGAAAGAATATACCATACTGTCCAAGAAGGCGAGACCTTACAAGGTGTAGGTTTTAATTATAGTAACCTTTCTCCTTTACAGATAATGATGCTTAATCCTGACAAGATATATAATGTCGACCAAGTCTTAGAGCCGGGCATGATTTTAAATGTAACTTACTTTGATTCGCCCATTACTGTCTATGTGACTAAAGAGCGTCTAGCCCAAGAAGAAATCTTGCCAGAAGCCCCATTATATGTCGAAGACCCTGATATGTATGTCGATGAGACAAAGCTTGTTTCCATGGAGCAAAATGGTTCTCGCAATGTGCTATATGAAGAAGTATGGATTAACGGTGTCTTGCAAGGTGCTAATATCCGCTCAGTCAATGTGACGCTAGAACCTATCCAAGGTGTCATTGCGGTTGGCACTATGGCTATTCCTAATGTTGGTACAGGTAACTTTATGTGGCCGGTTGATAACCCACGTAAGACTTGCCTGTGGGGTTGTTATATCGGACATCAGGCATTAGATATTGAAAGTATGTATGATCGTTGGGGCAATGTTTATGCAGCCGATAATGGCACGGTTGTCGATGTATCCTTTGATTCAATTGGTGGAAATCATATCACTATCGACCACAACAATGGATATATGACCTATTATGGACACTTATCTGTTACTGCTTATCCTAAAGTAGGCGAGACGGTTCGAAGAGGTCAGATAATCGGCTCTATCGGTGATACGGGTGTCGCGACAGGGCCACACGTTCACTATGCCATGTACTATGATGACGTCCTCATAGATCCTTGTAGCGTCTTAAATTGTGCTGTCATACCGTGATGGGAGTAAAATATGTCGAAGAAACTATTTATCATCTTATTAGCAATCTTATTTATATGGAATATCATTCTGAGTGTGGAATTGTATAATCTGTCTTCTAAACCTAGCAGTGACATGACGGTTATCAATAATACCATTGAAGGTTTTTCTACTGATTTGACTGAGGTATTTAATGAGGTTAAGTCTTCTATCGTCACAGTTGATAATAATGGTGTTCTTTCTAGTGGTTTTATCTATGCAAGTGATGTTACTACATATATTATCACTGCCAATCATGGTATCAATAATGTCGATAACATCTATGTAATTTTTGATAATGGCATTAGATATAAGGCTAATTATGTCGGTGGCGATGAAAAGAGTGATATTGCCGTACTCGGTTTAGATTTGAGCTTTGATGTAAGTCCTTTAAATCTAGGTGATACTTCTTATCTGTCCGAAGGTGAATTTCTCATTTCTTTTGGTACAGCTGAGACAATTGAATATAAGGCTACTGCTTCATTAGCTCTCTTAAATGATAATGAATGTGTCGTTGAGCGTACAATGCGCAATGATGAAGGCTATAGTCGCTACTATCAAACCCTCGTGCAACTAACATCAACTATTAATCCAGGCATTAGCGGTGGACCTATCGTCAATATGGCTGGAGATGTCGTGGCAGTCAATCTCATGAGCGATGAAGAAGCTAGCGGCATATTATTGGCTTTGAGCATCAATGAAGTAAAATTAGTCGCAGATAATATAATCAACAATAGTCAAGCTACTAAGCGAGAGTTTGGTATCAAAGGTAGCAGTGTTAATGAATTAGAGAATTATGAAAAATCAGCTCTAGGTATCAGTTTAGATATCATTGAAGGCTATTATGTTGAAGATATCATTGATGATAGCTTCGCTAGTGAGATAGGTCTTATGTCTGGAGATATCATTATGATGATTAATGAATATGTAATAGCTGATTATACTGATATCATGGAAGTGCAATATCAAGCAATTGAAAATTATAACTTTACAGTGATTAGAGCTAATGAGACTATTAATTTAACTGGTAGCAATAATGATTAAGATAGTAGCTGTCGGCAAGATAAAAAGCAATTCTTTAAATGCCTTGATTAATGATTATTTAAAAAAGATAAGTTCTTATCATAAAATAGAATTAATCGAAGTAAAAGATGAGGCTATTATCGCCAATGATAGTAATGAAGCTATATTAGATAAAGAAGCCAATAGAGTTTTAAAACAAATAAAAGATGATGAATATGTCATCGTCTTAGACTTGCATGGCGAGATGATAAGCTCAGAGGAATTAGCGAGCAAGATGGATAAGCTCTTTGTATCATATAGTAAAATAACCTTTGTGATAGGGGGATCACTAGGTTTAGGTAAAGAAATCATAAGGCGCAGCAACTATCGCCTAAAGCTATCACCAATGACTTTTTTACATAGTATGACTAGACTTATTATCTTAGAACAGATATATCGAAGCTTTAAAATAAATAATCATGAAACATATCACAAGTGATAGCTGTAATCGTTTTCAATATTTATTGAATTATAGTTCTTAATGTATTAAAATAATAATTGAGATTAGGAGGATATATTATTTATGGTAGAACTAAAGGTTGTAGTAATCGACCCTGTTGGACTACATGCTCGTCCTGCAACTGTAGCTGTTAATGCAGCAAGCAAGTTTAAAAGCGATGTGAAAGTAACATACAAAGATAGAACAGTTAATATGAAATCTATCATGGGTGTGATGTCATTAGGTATTCCTACGCAGTCAGAAATCGTTATTACTTGCGATGGTGAAGATGAAGAAGTAGCTATTCACACGATCGAAGAAATCTTAAAAACACAAAAAGTTATTGCATAATATAAGTATAGTAAAAAGATTAAGGGAGGTTGTGTCTCCCTTTTATTTATTGAAGGAGCAATATGACATACTTAGATAATTTAAATTATTGGAAAAATCATCCCAATCTGGATGAAGAATTAAGAAGAGAATTAACTACTCTAGATGATAAACAACTAGAGGATGCCTTTTATACTGATGTGAAATTCCAGACGGCTGGTATGAGAGGGCTCATGGGGGTGGGCACTAATCGCATCAATATTCATACTATTCGTAAAGCTACGATGGGCTTTATCAGCTATTTAAAGACCATAAGCAATCATCCTTCAGTAGCCATATCTTATGACAATCGTAAAGATTCGAGGAAGTTTGCTTATGATTGTGCTGCATTATTAGCTAGTCATAATATTAAATCATATGTTGCATCTTCACTTAGACCTACGCCTGAACTATCATTCATGGTGCGCTATTATGGCTGTGATGGTGGCATTATGATTACGGCGAGTCATAATCCCAAAGAATATAATGGCTATAAATTATATGATGCCAATGGTTGCCAATTAATTCCTGAACTAGCTGCTAAAGTGATTGATGAAATCGAAAAGATAGCCGATCCTCTATCTATAATTCCCGATAATATCGATGAGTCTCTAATCAACGAAGTGGATGAAGAAGTAGATAAGGCCTATTATGAAAAGGTGCTATCGATAAGATTACACGAGGATGTAAATAAAGACTTTGTGATTGCCTTTTCACCCGAACATGGTGCTAGCCATAAACCGGTTGTCGATTGTTTAGAATTAGCTGGCTACAAGGTAGAAAAAGTAGAATCACAATGTATTCCTGATCCTGCCTTTTCTAATACTAAGACACCTAATCCTGAAGAGGCTGGAGCTTATGAAGAAGTGCTTAAACTAGCTAGAGAAAAGAAAGCTGAATTGATATTAGTTTGTGACCCTGATGGCGATAGAATGGGTGTAGGCATATTAGACCATGGTGACTATATTATCTTTAATGGTAATCAAACTGGCGCTTTACTATTAGAATATATCCTTCAATCACATGAGGAATTAGGCATTAAGGTTGATTCACCTGTCATGTTTAATACGATAGTTACTAGCGATATTGGTGAGGCTGTCGCTTCATACTATGGTGTAGAGACCGAAAAGACCCTAACTGGATTTAAATATATTGGTGATAAAGTTGCAAAATACGAGAAGAATCATGAAAAGACATATGTCTTTGGTTATGAAGAATCTTATGGTTCTTTAATTTCACCGTTTGTGCGTGATAAGGATGCCACTCAGGCTTGTCTAATGTTGAGTGAAGCTTGTGCTTACTATCGCGAAAAGGGTAAGACATTAAAAGATATTCTTGATGAGATATATGCAAGACTTGGAACTTACCAAGATTCCCAATTATCTATCAGTCTCCCTGGTCAAGATGGCGCTATGCGCTTAAAAGAAATAATGTCCGAGACTAGAGCTAATCCAATTAAAGAAATAGATGGTAATCCTCTTGTGAAATGGGAAGATTACTTAGAGAGAAAGATATATGCCGGTAGTGAGGTTAAGCCACTAGAGGGCTTTGACAAAGCCGATGTTCTAAAGTATTACTTCGCTGATGGTTCTTTCATTGCCATTCGTCCAAGCGGCACAGAACCTAAGTGTAAAGTATACTTCTCTATTAAAGATGAAAGTGTAGAAAAAGCTAATGAAAAGATGGAGAGATATAAGGCATATATGAGTGAGCTTTTAAGATGATAGATGATCTAAAAGACTATGCCAAGGTCAATAGAGTTCCCATCATTAAAGATGGAGGACTAGAATTTCTATTACAGAAGATAGAAGAATATGATGCTAAAAATATCTTAGAGCTAGGGACAGCTATTGCTTATTCGGCCATCAATATGGCAAGACTAAATAAAGACATCCAAATTGATACGATTGAAAGAGATGAAAAATTATATCATGAAGCTCTGATCAATATTGAAAAGGAAGGTCTTAGTGAACAAATACATCCCTATTTCATGGACATCAAAGATTTTAAGACAGATAAAATTTATGACTTGATCTTTGTCGACGCAGCTAAGGGGCAATACTCTAATTATCTTGAACAGTTTTATAATAATTTAAAAACTGGTGGCGTCTACTTTTTTGACAATTTAGTATTTCACGATATGATATATGATGTCGATAGTATCAAGAGCAGAAATACGCGACAACTAGTTAAAAAAATACTTAGATTTCGCCATATTGTACAAGAGGACACTCGTTTTGATATAATATTGAGAGATGATATCGGAGACGGAGTCTGCGTATTAATAAAAAAGGAGATTAAAAATGAAGGTTAAAAATTTAGTATTATTCGGTTTTATCCTTTCAGCCATTTCATATCTATCTAAACAGATTGATGAAGAAAATGATGACGAACAGAAATTCTTTTCGGAATTAGAGGATATCGACTTGCAACAAGTCAAAGATGAACTTGGTTCTAAGTTAGAAAAGGCCATCGTAGAATTTGGTGATGTAGTTGGTTCTATTGCTAAGATTGGTAGTGATGCCTTTGACAAGTTCTTAAGTGATGCTAGTGAAGATTTAGAGAAAGAAGAATATGTCGAGAAACTTAAAGAAGCTATCGCTTCTAAGGAAGAAAAAGATAATGTTGAAAGTGATACTTTAGAAGTATCTAGCACTACTTTTGATGATTTATTAAATGTCATCGAAGAAGCAGTAGCTGATGAAGTTGAAGAAGTTCAAGAAGAAGATAAAGCTGAGGAAGTTGAAGAAGCGGTAGTTGAAGAAGAGCCAAGTGAAGAAGAATCATTGTGGCATAATGCTAGCTTTAACTATGATGACTTAATTCAAGATTTAAAAGATACTTTAAATTCTTTTGATTTGGATGAAGGTGAAATTAAAGAAGAAGTAGTAGAAGAGCCTGCAGTAGAAGAAGTTCAGACAGAAGATAGTTTAGAAGAAGCTAATGATGTCTACAATATTGTTAAGGAAGCCGCTTCTAAACCAAATGAAGGAAAAGAGATCGAAGACCTCTTTGAAGACTTATTAGTGGATACTAAGATTAAGGCTCAAAAAGAAGTAGATAAAGATGAAATCGATGCCATCTTCCAAGAGATATTAGACCAAGAAAACGGTGAAGAAGAAAAAAAAGAAGTAGAAGATGAAACTGAAGAAGTTAAAGATGAAGAAGATTACCTTCAAGATTTAATCGATGATATGCAAGAAGAGATTGAAGCTGAACAAGAAGAGACTAAACCAGATATCTATGATCAAATCAATGAATTATATCCATATCTGACTAAGAGCTTTGTTCGCTCAGTATATGATTTGAAACAAAGTATAGCTGATGAGTATCCATATGATAAAGATGTTATCGTTTTACACCGTGTATCTTTCAATAATCTAGAAGATCTTCAACAATTCGTTGAAATAGTTACTAACCACAACTATGGTGTCAATGTCGATGAAAAGAAGATGATAGTAGACTTATTCAAGTTATATCGCAACAGTGATGGTAAGATATTGACTAATATCTTTGAAATTGCTAATCAAGCCAGATTATTGCATGGCGAATATGAGGGTTACCGCGTTGAAGTAGAAGAGTAGTTTATGGACGAAAATAATAAGAAAGATTCTTTTGATATTCCATCCTTTGTCAATAAAAAGGAACAATATGTAACTGAAGAAGATAATGATATCGATATGTCAGTATTTCAGTTAGATGAGAATGAACAAGAAGAGCTCAGAAATACCAAGAGGCCTAAAAGAAAAAGAAATAATGCGCCTATCATTATCTTGGCTGTCATCGCTATTTTAGTTGCAGCTGGTGGTATAGCCTTCGGGGTTCATATCTATAATGCTAAGCAAGAGGAACAATTGCGTTTAGAAGAAGAAAAGAAAAAGGAAGAAGAAGCTCAAAAGGCCGCTGAGGAGCAAAAGCGTAAAGAGGAAGAGGAAGCCGCAGCATTAGAAGCGGAGAAACAAAAATATCTTGGCAATTATATGGTTCAAGTCAATGTCCGTTTGAGAACACAAGCTACTACCGATAGCGATGTAGTCGACTATGATTCCTTGCCTGATAGCTTAAAGGAACAGATTAGCGAATCGATGTTGCCAGAAGGCATAGTAGTAGAAGTACTAGAATATGTCGATGACACTTCTAAGAATATGAAGTGGGGAAGAATAGCTGACAATGTCTGGTTCTGCATCCAAAATGGCGAAGATGTCTACGCCGTAAAAGAGAATTAAACTTGCAAGGTTCTAGGAAACTAGAGCCTTTTATTTTGGGTTGATAGGAGTTACTTTTTATTAAGCTTAAAAAGATGCTTAAAAGAATGAAAAATATGCAATAAAAAGTATATTTTTCATAAAAAACTATTGCATTTTATGCAAGCTTTAATATAATAGAACTTGGTTTAATATAATTGACTAAAATGTTTAGTTATACTAAACAAAAGGGGGGTGATTGTTTGGATATAGGTAAGAGAATAAAATCTTTGCGCATTAAAAATGGTCTGACACTAGAAGAATTAGCATCTAGATGTGAATTGACCAAGGGATTTTTATCACAGCTCGAGCGTAATCTGACATCACCGAGCATAACGACATTAGAAGATATCACAGAAGTATTAGGAGTCTCATTAGAGACCTTCTTCAAAGAAGAGAGTAAGACACAGATAATATTTAATTCAAATGATTACTTCGTCGATGAAAGTGAAAATGCGACGATAACTTGGATTGTCCCCAATGCCCAAAAAAATGCGATGGAGCCAATGCTATTGAAGTTGGCGGAAAAGGGCAGCTCTCATGAGGTTAAGCCTCATGAAGGCGAGGAAGTGGGATATATATTAAAGGGAAGAGTTGTGCTCAAGGATTTGACTAATAAACGCGATTATGTTGTTAAAAAGGGTGAGACCTTCTATATGAAAGGTGATTTCCGTCACATCATCGTCAATGAGAGCAGTAGTGAAGCCCAACTATTGTGGATTTGTACGCCACCAATATTTTAAGGAGGAAGGATGAAAAAATTAATTGAGTTTCGTAATATTGTCAAAGAATTTGACGGCAATATTGTACTAAAGGGTATTGATCTAGATATCAATGAGAATGAATTTGTTACTCTATTAGGACCATCTGGTTGTGGTAAGACGACACTGCTTAGAATACTTGGCGGTTTCTTGGACCAAGATGAAGGGGAAGTAATATTTGATGGTAAGGAAATATCTAAGGTTCCTGCTTATAAAAGACCAATTAATACTGTCTTTCAAAAGTATGCTTTATTCCCTCATCTAAATGTTTATGAAAATGTCGCTTTTGGTTTAAAGATTAAGAAGATGTCTAAAGACTTAATCAAACCAAAGGTAGAGAGAATGCTGCAATTAGTAGGTCTTGATGGTTTTGAAAATCGCGATGTAACTTTACTCTCTGGCGGTCAACAACAGCGTGTAGCCATCGCTAGAGCTCTAGTCAATGAGCCAGATGTGCTCTTACTAGATGAGCCATTAGCTGCCCTAGACCATAAGCTTCGTAAAGAGATGCAACATGAATTAAAACGAATTCAAGAAGAAGAAGGTATCACCTTCATCTTTGTCACTCATGACCAAGAAGAAGCCTTGACGATGTCGGATAAGATTGTAGTTATGCGCAATGGCAATATCGAACAAGTCGGTACACCTACAGAAATCTATAATGAACCGGTCAACGAATATGTCGCCAACTTTATTGGTGAATCAAATATTCTTGATGGCGTGATGAAACAAGACTATCTAGTTAGCTTTGATGATAAAGACTATGAATGCGTCGACTTCGGCTTTAGGAATAATGAGCGTGTCGATGTAGTCATTAGGCCTGAAGATATTGACATCAAACCAAAAGGCCAAGGTAAGCTTAATGGTCAAGTAATATCCGTACTCTTTAAAGGCGTGCACTATGAAGTTGTAGTTGAAACTAAAAAGGGTGCTTCTAAGACTATAACTCTCCATGTATTAAAGGACCGCGATGTCTTTAATGCCGAAAAGAATGAGAAGATGCACGCTACAGACTTCACGATGGATATTGAAGACGTCGAAGAGATAACTGATGAAGAAATCATCAAGAGAGCTAATGCTCAGGCTTGGGACAGTGAAACTAATGAAGATATTTCTATTGCGAACCTTGAATATAATATCGAAGCTAAGCCAGGCGCTTATCCAGTAATATTTAAGACTCATAACGGAACATTCATCACCGCCAATGTCAATGTCGTTGAACCTAAGATTAATAAAGATATGGGCTCTAAGATTGGTATTCAAGCCTTTGATGTATATAAGTCTGTTGATGAAATTAGAGAGTCTATGGCTATCTCATTTGACCTTAAGACATGGGCCGATGCCTATGCTTGGTACTTAGATAGTGAAGATGAAGTTGAAATAGATGATGTGCGTTTTGACTTTGATCCTAATGAAATAGAAGAAGGTGACTATCCAGTTACTTTCCTAACGATGGGCCGTGAATATAAGATTCATACAACGGAGCAACAAGAAGAAGGAAGTATCGTATCTATCGACTTTGGTCCGCGTGACATCCATGTCATGTCTAAGATGGTGCAAGGATAATGAAGAGCTTCCGTCGTCTGGTATACCCATATATGGTATGGGCTGGTATCTTTATCGTGATACCAATGTTACTGATTGTCTTATATGCCTTCACTAGGGAAGGCAATTCGACCATGACTCTCAATTTTACCCTTGATAACTTTATTCGTTTCTTTCAGGATGAAATCTTTATTCAAGTATTGATCAGGTCACTTATTCTCGCTGTCATCACTACTGTCATCTGCATATTAATCGGTTATCCATGTGCCTATTTCATCGCTACATTAAAACCAAATAGCCAAGGTGTCATGGTTTTGATGATAACCTTGCCAATGTGGATAAATATGCTAGTGAGGACATATGCATGGCGTGGTATCCTGTTGGAGACCGGTCTTCCAGAAGAGATAAAAGTATATATCGGTATGGTCTATAATTTCTTGCCATTTATGATATTGCAGATATATACATCTCTATCCAAGATGGATAAGAGTTTACTTATCGCTGCCCAAGATTTGGGTTGTGACTCTCGCCAGGTCTTCACTAAGGTCATCTTACCTTTATCTATTCCTGGAGTTATTTCTGGCATTACCCTTGTCTTTTTGCCAGCTGTATCTTCATTTTTCATTCCAAAACTCTTGGGTGGAGGAAGCTATGTCTTAATAGGTAATCTCATCGAGAACTACTTTGTCACGACCGGAGACTGGAACTTTGGCAGTGCAATATCGCTCATCATGACTGTAGTCATCTTGATTTCGATGTACTTTACAAGGAAGTTTGATTACGATAAGGAGGCTAGATAATGAAAAAGAAAGTTATATCTCAGGCCTATCTCATCGCCATCATCGCCTTCTTCTACTTACCTATCATCTATGTGGTAGTATTCTCATTTAATGACTCAAGGTCATTGACTAACTTTACCGGTTTTTCACTTAGATGGTATGAACAGATGTTTGCCAATAGGACCATGATGGAATCGATATATTATACGATTGTCATCGCTGTCTTGGCCACTATCATCTCAACGATAGTTGGCACATTGGCTGCCATAGGTTTGAGCAAGTCTAGGCGCATTATTAAAGAAACGGTTACACAGATTAATAATCTGCCTATGCTCAATCCAGAAATTGTTACCGCTATTGGCTTGATGTTATTCTTTACATCATTAAATATACAGTTTGGCTTTGTAACTTTGTTATTAGCACACATCATCTTCTGTATCCCATATGTGATGCTATCTATCATGCCAAAACTTCGTCAACTCGATGATAATCTTGCAGAAGCCGCTCTTGATTTAGGTTGCACACCATTTCAAGCCCTCGTCAAAGTTATCATTCCACAGATTATGCCTGGCATCGTATCTGGTGCCCTCATCGCCTTCACAATGTCCTTTGATGACTTTGTGATTTCATACTTTGTTACTGGTCCGGGAATTAATAATATCTCTACTTATGTCTATTCTTCAGTTAAGAGAATAAATCCCAGTGTCAATGCACTATCAACAATCATTGTAGTGGGTATTACGATAGTTCTCGTCTTAGTAAATGTCATACCACTTATTAAGGAAAGGAAAAAGAAACATGAAACGAATTACTAGCCTTTTATTAGCTTTACTAATCCTAGCAGGATGTGGGCAATCATCTACTCAAAGCGAAGCTTTAGAGACTTATGGATGCGATGTATTGAATGTTTATAACTGGGGAGAATACATCGGTTCGAATGTAATTTCTAACTTTGAACAAGAATATGGTGTCAGAGTAAACTATTCCCTATTTGCATCTAACGAAGAGATGTATACCAAGTTATTAGGTGGATCACAATATGATGTACTCATTCCATCTGACTACATGATTGAAAAATTATTGGATGAAGATATGTTGCAACCTCTAGATAAGTCGATGATCACTAATATCGATAATCTTTATGAAGGTGTATTAAATAAGTCATATGACCCTGATAATACATATTCTATTCCTTATTTCTGGGGCAATGTAGGTATCGTATATGATACAACTCTAGTTGACAGTGCTGATGTAGAAAGCCAAGGTTGGGAAGTATTGCGCAATGAAAAATATAAAGATATGATCTATATGTATGATTCTGAACGCGATAGCTTCATGATCGCTTTAAAAGCTTTAGGTTATTCAATGAATACTGAAAATGAAGACGAATTAAATGAAGCTTATGAATGGTTATCTGAACTACATAACACTATGAATCCAGCTTATGTCACTGATGAAGCTATCGATGGCTTAATCTATGGTGAAAAGGCTATGGGTGTAATGTATAGTGGCGATGCAGCTTATATCCTAAGCGAGAATGAAAATATGGCATACTTCGTTCCTGAACAAGGTACCAATATCTGGAATGATGCTATGGTAATTCCTAGCAATGCTGCCTGCCCTAAACTAGCTAACGAATTTATTAACTTCATTTTAGAATATGAACAATCATATGATAATAGCTCATATGTAGGATACTCTTCTAGCAATGCTGAAGTATTAGAAGAAATGAGCTCAGAAGGTGGCGACTACTATGGTAACAATGCTTACTTCCCAGATTTGAGCAATCCATTAAACGAAGAATTCCACAATAATGAATCAGTAAGAAAAATTATTTCTGAACTTTGGGTAAAAGTTAAAAATCAGTAATTTATTAATTTCAATCAGAAGAAACATTAAGCCCTAAATATTAGGGCTTTTTAAGTTGACGGGGGGATATTGTACATTAAATATAAATAAAGTGTAGAGGGAGTGTATGGTATGAAAAGAGTACTGATTGTATTAAACATTGTATTGTTATTGTTTGTGGTTCCTGTTAGAGCTGATAATACGATAACTTTTGAAGAGTTCTTACAAGACCTTAGGGAAGATGGAGTATTTGACGGAAATGGAGCGACAATAAGATGGGAACCAGATGAGTTCAAGACACAAATTCAAAGAATACAGAACTCAAATGCTCAATATCAAATTTCTTTTGATGAATCTGTTAATAGCGTTGATGTCGTTATTAAAAATGCAAATTTTGAGTATGTTCCAGCTGATATAGATAATCATGACGATGCGTGGGAGAACTTTAATAAGGATTTCTATAGTAAAGATGAAATTAGAAATGCAGAGTTCCAATTATTAAATAGCGGTAATGTTACAATCGAAAATTGTAACTTTGAAAAAGTTATTGTTAGTCCTTACGGGCAAAATGATGGGAAAAATGATGAAAGCAGAGTTTTTACAGTTAAAAATAGCAAGTTTTCAAATGTTTATAATGCGTATGCATTAAAGGACATATACCCACATAGTGCTTATATTGAAAATAATATTTTTGAAAATTGTTCGGGAGCTATTTATTTTGAGGGAGGTATTGAAAGAGGCGAAATAATTATTAAAAATAATACTTTTAATACAATAGATAAATATGCTTTAGTGGATAAAGTCAATACTCGAGGAGTAATTCAATTTAGTCCTTCTAACAATATAAGCGAGAATACTTCATTCATTTTAGAAGGAAATACGATTAGTGGAAATTTAGTTAAAACATCCAAAATCGATCAAAATAATTTAATAGTTATTCGTCAATTATCTAATCTAGAGAATTTAATGATTAAAAATTGGACACTGGGCGAAGCTATTTCGATAAAGGTAGAAGCAGACGACTTAAAACTTCCAATGATGGATAGTGGCAAAAACGAAAAAGGAGAATATAAGTTCATTGGATGGTTGAGTGAAGAACACTATAACGGACCAACAGATGTGACAGAAGCGGATAAAGCATTAGTTGCTGGAGAAAGCATAGCTGAGAAAGGCAAGTATTATTATGCCGTATGGGAATTTGTTGAAGCAGAAGAACCAACAGATGAGCCAAGTGCTCCTGTTTGCGCAGGTGACAAAGATACAAACTGTGATGGTGTTGTAACTTGTGAAGAAGAAAAAGGTGAAGGTTGGACTTGGAACAATACTACTAAGGTATGTGAATTCACAGGTGGCAAAGAATATGTAGTTGTTAATACAGCTGCTAAATAAGTTTTAATATATGATTAGAGATTGTGATGCATATGAATATCACAATCTTTTTACTATTCTATGTAGATGCAGCAACGCTTGGACAATCTAAGCTGGTGAGCACAGTTAAAGTGATGATTTAAGAAAAAATAAAATAGTCCATATCATTTGACTAAAGGGCAGTATTAGTCTAAAATAGTACTCGACCTTATCTTATTTATGTAGCCCCGGAAACTACAGAAAGAGGTAATTATGCGTCAAACGACATTATTAAAACCTGCAGAGGTTAAAAAAGAATGGTATATTGTTGATGCTAGCGGTATGACTCTTGGTCGTTTAGCTACAAAAGTAGCAACAGTTCTAAGAGGAAAACACAAACCAACATATACACCAAACGTCGACTGCGGTGATTATGTGATCATCGTCAATGCATCACAAATTACATACAGTGGTGACCAAGAGGAAAAGAAATTCTACTATCAGCACTCAATGTATCCAGGTGGTTTAAGAACAAGAAGTATTGGTTTAATGAAGAGAGAGTATCCAGTTGAATTAGTGGAAAAGGCAGTGCATGGTATGCTTCCACATAATAAGCTTGGAGATCGCATGCGTACTCATTTATTTGTGTATGAAGGAAATGAACATCCACATCAAGCACAAAAACCTATGGAGCTTAAGTAAGGAGAGAAAAGATGGCTAAAAAGAAATCAAATGTAACTTATCTTGGCACTGGTAGACGTAAGTCTTCAGTAGCTCGAGTATACTTAACTCCAGGTACCGGTAAAATCACTGTAGGTGATAAAACTCTTGAACAATACTTACCACAAGAAATTCTAAGAATGGTTGTAAAATCACCACTTGTCCTTACAAACACCGAAGGTCAATACGATGTATACATCAATGTATACGGTGGTGGATTCACTGGCCAAGCTGGTGCTATGCGTCATGGTATCGCCCGTGCATTGCTAGAAGTTGGCGAAGACTATCGTCCTATTCTTAAACAAGCAGGTTTCTTGACACGTGATTCACGTAGCAAAGAACGTAAAAAATACGGTTTGCGCGGTGCAAGACGTGCTCCACAATTCTCAAAACGTTAATCGTTGTGTTGAGAAGATTAGAGAAGTATTTAGACTTTGTGAGAAGTTTGGATACTTCTTTTTCTTTTTAAAAATATGAAACTGTAAAGAGTAAAAAACTTCTTACTAGCGTATATTAATAAAAAGTTTATATTTAACTTCTTACTAGCGTATGCTATACTAAAGTAGTGAGGTGATATCGAATCTATGGTGAATTATAGAATAGACGAGGATGTTAAATTAATTAGAGAGCTACTTAATTTATCTCAAAAACAATTTGCTGAAAAAATAGATGTTGATGCGATTACGGTAGCAAGATGGGAAACTGGCAAAATGGATACAAATGAAAATAATATCGAAAAAATATATACATTTGCATTAAATAATAATATCTTTATAAATGAGATTAAAGCAC
>CASEQH010000016.1 GCA_949290085.1 uncultured Bacillota bacterium
CCTAATCTTGATATAAGAAAGATTCTGAGGTGAGAATTCCATCTCTATTCTGTCAAAAGGATTAAGAGGACGATAATTTTATATTAATTTTTAAGAAAGTCGGAAAAATCCAAAAAAATAGTCTGAATAGTACTTTTCAAAAAGGTCTGAACTCAATATATTTATGGACGAATCGGAAGCAAGACTTCCATTCTAACCTCCTTTTGTTCCCCACAATGCGGTTTACCTCCTTTTTCTCCGCCGTGGGGCTTTTTCTTTTCTATAGCATGTGAATATTGTGCGTGACGCATTTATATGCATGACTAAGGGTTAGAAAATGGCTCACAGTTCAGAGGGTCTTTATTGTGAGTAATTTAGCTCGAAATCCAGTTCTTACTATTTTTCATTGGCCTCTGGGAGGTTGCATCACATATGACGATACTTCGTTAATTTCTTTCTGAGAGAATTTGTACATAAAAAGGATGCCGGTTGTACTCCAGCATCCGAGCAAATTATTTATCTATAGGTTAAAATCATAATTAATATTTCAATCAATATGGAAGCCACCATGGCCAGAAATAAGTATCATCTACTTTCTCATACCCTTCATTTAGAGTTTGTCCATGTGGGTCTCCTATATCATAGTAATTAACAAGCTGGTCATAAATATGAATTTTATTATCATCACCAATAAAGCTACAATTTCCACCTAATGATCCTATTAATAATTTATCACTACCATTATAGTTATCTAAAGTATTAAGATAAAATGTTAGGTTGCCCTCTGTTATTAGGAATGCAGGATCATCTTCCTCTCCTTCGTTTATAAAGAAAGTCGGCAAATAATTTTCCATTTCCGAATTTATGGTAGATTTTATTTTAGTATTATCAGTGCCTATTCCTGAATAAGTAGCTGTTCCTGTTATCTTGTATTCACCTTGGTCGTGCTTACCTGTAATTTCATATGACGTTATATCTGCTTTCCATGTGAATTGGTTATCAATTCTATCTAAAACGTAGAAGGTTCCTTTAGCTGATTTTCCATTCTCCGATGATTTAATAGTGTATTTTATACCAGGGAGGCTGGTTACAATTGAGCTATCCCTAGTCATACTTTCTATACAACTTTCTAGATAGTATTGAGCTTCAGTTCCAGCTGTACCAAATGAATTCCTTATACTTTCTAGTATTATAAGTTCTGCTTCATCAGGTTTCTTTGGGGGATCAACAGGGCCTTCCGGTATTTCTTCACTTGGAGGGTTAGAGGGATCTGAAGGATCTTCTAATGGTGAATTTTCAGACAAGTCATTACTATTTGGTGCTGTACAACCAAATAAAAAAAGGCCAAGGATAATCAACAAAAGACAGATCTTTTTCATAGTTATAACCATAGTCGATATATAGGCTATCGTATAGTATTTGATTCTCCTTTTGTTGGTTACCCTCATAGTATGTGACTTGCTAAAGAGATATTCATTGAGAATCTTAAAACTATAAGAAAAGAACAGCGACGGGATTTACTCAGGTAGGTATGTCATAGCCTGCTGACTCATCAACTGACAGATATATAATCTCTTAATCATGATGCCTGTATTTCTGTATGCTGATTCTCCTCCAGGTGTTAAGATAGCAAAGATTACTGTCATTGAACTTATCAATCGTTATTGCCTGGATAAGATAGATTGTGGCCAGAGAGTAAGTTCTGCGTGAAGAGATGGACAGAATCATTGAGGAGATGGAAGGATGAGCAAAACAAAGAACACTTCTCTTGTACGTTCTTCAGCTGCTGAGTATCTGACTTACGTCGCTGCCACAGGTGGTTCTGATGAAAGCATGGAACTGCGCTATGAGGATGAGACATCTGGCTTACGCAGAAAATGATGGCGACACTGTATGGGGTGGAGGTTCCTACCATCAATGTTCATATTAAGAAAATCTTTGACGACTCAGAGCTTTCTCCTGAGGCAACTATTAGAAAATTTCAAATAGTTCAAACCGAAGGGAACAGACAAGTATCAAGGGATGTCATTCATTACAATCTCCAGATGATCATTGCTGTCGGTTTCAAGGTAAACAATGAGCGTGCGGTGCAGTTCAGAAAGTGGGCAAACACCATTGTCAAGGATTTCACCATCAAAGGATGGGTGATGGATGATGATAGGCTGAAGAACGGCGGCTCTCAGCTTACTAAAGAATATTTTGACAAGCTTATTGAGAAAGTCAGGGAGATAAGGCTTTCTGAAAGGAGATTCTATCAGAAAGTTACTGATATCTATGCCACTGCTGTGGATTATGACCCATCTGCAAAAGCCACTCACCGT
>CASEQH010000017.1 GCA_949290085.1 uncultured Bacillota bacterium
ATAAGAAATATTGGTTATATCTATCTAAAGGTGAATATGACTTGATCATCCATTGTTTGATCGATTTAAAGAACAATCTCATCAGACAAGGAAGATATACTGATGCGGTTGATGATGTCCTCATCAAATTTCTAAGATATAAAAAGGTAACTTTCTAATAAAAATAGTCCTCTGTCTTGAAGAAATTAAAACTTCAATTCAGAGGATTTTTTGTATAGATCTAATAAAAAACACAACAAAAAAGAGCCCCTGCATATAATACAGAAGCTCAATTTTACTATTGTAATTTGCCTTTAACTTGCAAGCCTACTGGTACAATTGCACTTGTATCAGAAGACCTTTTTTAGTCATCGTGTATCAAAAGTGTATCAAAATCACTTTTCCAAAAAGTCGATGGCTCAGAAATGCCGATAAATAAAGGCTTTTTGACAACGTCCAAGCCGAATACTACTATTCGAACTCAATTGTTCCGGGAGGCTTAGAAGTGATATCATAAACCACTCTGTTTACATGTTTAACTTCATTTACGATACGATTAGAAATGACATCTAAGACCTCATAAGGTATTTTCGCATAGTCAGCAGTCATACCATCAATACTAGTGACAGCTCTGATGGCAACAGCGTAATCATATGTTCTTTGATCACCCATAACACCGACACTGCGCATATTTGTGCAACATGTAAAATATTGCCAAATATCTTTAGTAAGGCCAGCCTTTGCTATCTCATCTCGCAATATCGCATCACTTTCTCTAACTATCTCTAGTCTTTCTTCGGTAATTTCACCAATAATACGAATACCTAAGCCAGGCCCTGGGAATGGTTGACGCCATACCATATCTTCAGGCAAGCCTAATTCCATTCCTAGTGCACGAACTTCATCTTTAAATAAAGTATTGAGTGGTTCAATCAATTCGAAGTCCATATCTTCAGGCAAACCGCCGACATTATGATGAGACTTAATAGTCTGAGCAGTTGTCGTGCCTGATTCAATGACATCAGTATATAAAGTGCCCTGAGCTAGCCAATGAATATTTTCATTTTCAACTAGTCGCTTAACCTCTGAATCAAAGGTATAAATAAATTCACTACCAATAATCTTACGTTTTTGTTCAGGATCACTGACGCCCTTGAGCTTAGACAAGAATTGCTTAGAAGCATCTATCTTAGTGATATTTAAGTCACGTCCCTTAAACATCTCCATGACTTGTTCAGCTTCATTTTTTCTAAGCAATCCATGGTCAATGAACATGCAATATAAATTCTTACCAATAGCCTTATCTAATAAAGCCGCTGTAACCGAAGAGTCGACTCCGCCACTTAAAGCTAATAAGACTTTCTCATCTTTGACCTTATCTTTAATCTCTTGCACCTTCAAATCGATGAAACTTTGCATATTCCAATTATTCTCGGCATGGCAAATCTCAAAGACGAAATTCTTCAATAAGTTATTACCATATTCACTATGTCTAACTTCTGGATGGAATTGCACAGTATATATATTACGCTCGATATTGCTAGTAGAAGCATATGGGCAAGTATCGCTGCTAGCATCTGCCCTAAATCCTGGCGCTAAGACATCAACTTGGTCCCCATGCGACATCCAAACTATCTGCTCATTAGGAGTATCTTTGAATAGCTTAGAATCTCCCTTAAGACTTATCTTAGTACGTCCATATTCTTTAGATTCGCAAGCTTTGACATGTCCTCCCAACATATAGTGAATCATCTGCATGCCATAACAAATACCTAAGATAGGTACACCTATATTAAAAATCTCTGGATCACACTTAAACGCATTTTCTTCATAGACGCTATTTGGCCCTCCAGAAAATATGATCCCCTTAACATCTTTGAAATCAATTATTTCCTGAGCACTAATAGTATGAGGCTCTAATTGAGAAAATACTCCAAATTCTCTAATTCTTCTCGCAATTAACTGATTATATTGACTTCCGAAATCCAATACAATAATCTTATCTGCCATCAATTCATCTCCTGTCTAAATAAATCTATATCTATTATACTTGACTTTATTTAGATATTATCGCTAATTTCAGCTAATTTTCTTCTCTTTCAATAGAGACTCGTTTTTCGATATTATCCGCGAATGCAAAATCTAACTTTCTCGATGGTGTTATTACCTCATTGTAAATGAACTAGCACTAATATCTACATTAATATAAGCTTCCTTTTCATCTTTTTGATATTCATAGTTCCCACTCAAAATATCATTTCTAAGTCAGGCATCAGGAAGAATCAATGATGAACTAGCGAGCCTAATATCAATCCTAAAATATTCAGGCTCATTTAAACGCATATTAGTGAACAAGTCTCAGCTTTAATATCTAAGCGACTATAACTTTTAGAAATGAACATCCACTAGCTATCATTTTTATTACAAGCTACTAGATTCAAAAATGAGATAGTTACTATAATCATCAAACTTGTTTACGCATCATTTTCGCTTTTCTTACTGTTATCAACAGAATCTATCTGAATATCGACAAAATGAAGATATCTGTCGCTTTACTTATCAATACCCAGGCAATAATATCGATTATTTCGGATAACAATATGGTATTTACTTTAAAAAGTCTAAACCCTAAAATAATGATATCTAATATCAGTATCACGCCCATAAACATATAATTCTTATGTTTTCCTTTTTTGGCAATGTATTTTTAGGTATAGTATCCACATTTAGCTCTCTTATATAATTCTATCTCTCTATCATAGTTACAATCATTGTATACCCTCATCATATTAAGCTCGCTGGCCCAATCAACTCACATCATCATCTTCTTCACTACATATCTATAAGAATATGCTCATGATTACAGGATAAAAAGATGATTCGATTAATAATTAGCATCATTTAGACGAAGTTTTAATTAGTATAAGTTTTTAAATTATCCAAAATAAAAAGGGATATCCAACCTTCTTACAAAGTCTAAATACTTCTCTAATCTTCTCAATATAACGATTAACGTTATGCGACCTCCGAAACTTTATAAAATAAGGGTTTCAAAGACTTTTGTTGCTTATTTGGCGCATTGCCATAAGCACTCATAAAAGCAATATCTGCTCAATCTCTGTTATCACTAGACGATATAGCTTCAACTTAACTAATTTATGTTTGTCACATTATCTTTATCAATACATAAAATCTAGAAAATTGGAGAATTTCTTTAATTTCCACTACATAATAATTTAAATATATATATAGAAATCATCACAATAATTAGACATCGTATTCTTGTAATTTTAAGGCGCAATTTTTACTACTAAAATATTTCCTTATCACAAGGCTATCGCCTAGTAGATGAAAACAAGGATATTTTTTAAGATAACTCAATTTAATAAGTGGGGGAATATGATTAATAAAATTAGCATCATCATATAAATGATATTATTTATTGTCATATTTTCATTAAAGTGTTAGATTATATCTAGAAGTTGCGACATATTCGTCGATACTTATAGATAATGAGAGAGGGTGTTATATGTATGATTAATCGTGATTATTATCTTAATCAAATTATTAATAGTATGTGGGATGGGCAGATTAAAGTAATTACAGGCTTGAGGAGAGTTGGTAAATCAGTTCTTTTATTCGACTTATTTAAAGAATATCTCACAAATAAAGGAATTAAAGAAGAACAAATCATTGCATTATCTTTAGATCAAAGAAAATATTACAAATATAGAAATCCTATCATGCTTTGTGATTATGTAGAGAATCTAATTACCGATACAAACAAAGAATATTATCTTTTTATTGATGAAGTTCAACTTTCTCGTACTGTTATCGATGAAGAAAATGATAATATTCCTGTAACGATTTATGATATGCTAAATGAATTAAAATCATATAAGAACTTAGATGTATATGTTACTGGATCAAATTCTAAAATGTTATCATCAGATATCATATCTGAATTTAGAGGACGATCAACTCAAATTCGTGTATATCCTTTATCTTTTGAAGAATGCTATTCGTTCTTTGGCGGAGATAGAAAAGAATGTTTAGAACAGTATTTATTGTATGGTGGCATGCCCCGTATTCTATCATTCAAAAATGAAAATGCTAAGAAAAAGTATTTATCTTCTTTATATGATGAAGTCTATATTAAAGATATTATTGAGCGTAATAAAATCGAAAGGCCCGATATTCTTGAACAAATATTAGATTATTTATCTTCTCAAATCAGTTCACTTACTAATCCTACAAAAGTAGCAAATGCTATCAGTGATGCCCGTAAGGAAAAAATTGATAGTAATTTAGTTTCGAGCTATATCAATCATTCTATCGATGCCTTTCTTGTTTCAATCGCCAAAAGATATGATATTAAAGGGAAATCATATTTTAAATATCCTAATAAATATTATTTTACAGATCTAGGATTAAGAAATGCACGATTGAATTTTAGACAATATGATCCAGGACATTTGATGAAAAATGCAATTTATAATGATTTGATTCGCAGAGGATACTCTGTTGATGTCGGAGTTGTAACTGATAGAAGAGATGGAAGAAACGCATTAAAAGAGATAGATTTTGTTGTGAACGATGGAGATCGCAGAATTTATATACAATCCGCATTAAGAATGGAAGATGAGAAAAGAATGGACTCTGAATTAGACTCATTTAAGTTAACAAAAGATTTCTTCAAGAAAATAGTTGTGAGAAATGACATCAGTCATAACTTTTATGATGATAA